>DASQVA010000343.1:0-8347 GCA_035641035.1 Rubrobacter sp.
CGTCTGGGCTGCAAAGACCAAGGGGATCCGATCAGGATAGTGTTCAACGCTCTGGGAGGTGAAGAGGTTTGTCAAAGCGACGCAACGCCAACAAGATGATGCAACAGGTTCAGCAGATGCAGCAGCAGATGCAGCAGGCCCAGGAAGAACTCGCGAAGGAGACCGTCACGGCGAGCGCGGGCGGCGGGGCGGTTAAGGCGACGATGACCGGTAGTATTGAACTCGTCTCCCTAGAGATCGACCCCGACGTCGTGGACCCAGAGGACGTAGAGGGGTTGCAAGACTTGATGATCGCCGCGGTCAACGAGGCGATGGCGAGCTCTCAGGAGCTTGCGAACAAGAAGATGGGCGGCATCACCGGTGGCCTCGGGGATCTAGGCCTGAACCTGCCGGGGCTTTAAGGGTTCTTTGGCAGCCTACGCGCGGCCGGTAGAGCGGCTCATAACCGAACTCTCGAAGCTGCCTTCCATCGGTCCCAGGAGCGCCCAGCGCATCGCCTTCCACGTGATCCGGGGTAAGAAAGTGGACGCCATAGGGCTCGCGGAGGCGTTGCAGGAGGTGAAGGAGCGGATCAAGCCTTGCACCCGCTGCTTCAACCTTACCGAGGCGGAGCTGTGCGAGATCTGCCGCGACGCCCGCCGCGACCAGTCCGTGATCTGCGTCGTCGAAGACCCCTACGACATCGGTCCGATAGAGCGCACCAACGAGTATCATGGCCTCTACCACGTCCTCGGCGGCGCCCTCTCTCCGTTGGATGGCGTCGAGCCCGAGGACCTGCGGATAGCCGAGTTGCTGCAGCGCGTGCGCAAGGAGGAGACCAAGGAGCTCGTCGTCGCCACCAACCCGAACACCACGGGCGAGGCAACCGCGCTGTTCATCGCGCAGGAGGTGAAGGAACTCCCCGTGCGGGTTACGGCGCTTGCCAGCGGCCTCCCAGTCGGGGGGGACCTCGAGTACGCCGACGAGGTGACCCTTGGCCGGGCATTCGCCGGAAGGCGTGAACTCTAAGACGAGGGCTCGCGAACAAGGCTCCCTCGCCGGGATGAGCCGCCGAACGGTCGACTCCCTCGGGGAGACCGTTGCGAGCCTCCCGCCACGTGAGGCCACCCTCGTGACGCTTCCGGATCTCCACCCCGAGCTGTCCGAAGCCCTGCACAAAATGGGTGCTTCTCGCCTCTACTCGCACCAGTTGGAGGCCTATGAGCGGGTGCGGGCGGGAGAGAACGTCGTGGTGGCGACGGCGACGGCTAGCGGAAAGTCGCTGTGCTACAAGATCCCGGCGTTCCAGAACGCGTTGGGACGGGCGAAGAGCCGCGCGATCTTCCTCTACCCGACGAAGGCGCTCGCCCAAGACCAACTCGGTAAGATCCAGGAATTCAAACTGCGAGGCGTTCACCCATCAACCTACGACGGCGACACGCCGCACGCCCTCCGCGCGGACATCCGGCGCCGGGCTAACATCCTCCTAACCAATCCAGACATGCTCAACATCGGCATCTTGCCTAACCACGAGGCCTGGGCAGACTTCCTGCGCAACCTGGAGATCATCGCCGTCGACGAGGCCCACGTCCTGCGTGGCGTCTTCGGCTCCCACGTCGCCGCGGTCCTGAGGCGCCTGCGGCGCGTCGCTCAGCTGCACGGCGGCGACCCCTGCTTCGTCCTCACGAGCGCAACGATCGCCAACCCCCAGGAACTCGCCGAGAGCCTCATCGGCCTCCCCTTCGCCCTCGTAGACAACGACGGTGCATCCTCCGGCCCGCGGCGTGTAATCTTCCGTAACCCTCCCCTCCTGGACAAGGATAAGGGCGAGCGACGAAGCCTCCTTACGGAGGGAGCCCTGGTCTTCTCGAACCTCGTCTCGCAGGGCGTGAGAACTATCGCCTTCACCAAGACCAGGAAGTCGGCGGAGCTCATCTACCGCTACGCAGCCGACCGGCTCGGCCCGGACGGGGCGCGCAGGATCTCCCCCTACCGCGCCGGTTACACCGCCCGCGAGCGACGAGACATCGAGGGCAGACTTTTCAGAGGCGACCTCCTCGGCGTCGTCTCGACAAACGCCCTCGAACTCGGGGTGGATGTGGGCGCCCTGGACGCCGTGGTCTGCTGCGGCTATCCGGGCAGCGTCGCCTCCATCTGGCAGCAGTGGGGCCGCGCCGGGCGCGGCGAGAACCCCGCACTCGCCGTCTACATCGCGGGCCGCGACTCCCTCGACCAGTACCTATTCGAGAACCCTCCCAGAGTCCTCGGTCGGCGCGTCGAGGCCGCGCGCGTCACGATGGAGAACCCTTACATCCTGGGTCCCCACCTGCTCGCCGCCGCCCACGAGGCCCCGCTGGACGCCGACGACGAGGCGTTTTTCGGGCCTGCATACAGGGAGGTGGTAAAGGCTATGATGAAGGCGAGGGCGCTGGCGTCAAGTGGCGGGCGGCTGGTGTACGCGAGGGGGGACAGCCCGGCGAGAAACCTCTCGCTGCGCTCGGCATCCTCTGAGACGGTCACGATAGCCGACGAGGAGGGAGAGTTGATCGGGACCGCCGAGGCCACCCGCGCCCCGAGCGAGCTCCACCCCGGCGCGACCTACCTGCACCGCGGCGCCGCCTACGAGGTCGACGAGTTGGACCTGCGCGCCCGCCGCGCCCTCGCCCGCCGCGTCCCGAACCGCTACTACACTAAACCCCGTGTCGAGACCGACGTGGAGATCCTGGAGGGGTCGGAGAGCCGCCACCTGGCCAACGGCTCGACCCTCCACTGGGGCCGGGTGCGCACGACGGACTCCGTAACCTTCTACAAAAAGGTGAGGGTGGCGGACGAGAAGGAGATCGGGGTCTACCCGCTGGACCTGCCAGACGTGATGCTGGACACGCAGGCACTTTGGGTGACGCTTCCGCCGCTTCCGAGGGAGGCGAGGCCCAGCTTCGAGAGCTTCGGGGGTGCGTTGCACGCTGGGGAGCACGGCATGATCGGGCTCCTGCCCCTCTTCGCGATGTGCGACCGTGCGGACATCGGGGGGCTCTCGACCCCGGTCCACCGCCAGAGCCGCCTCCCCACTGTGTTTGTCTACGATGGCTACCCCGGCGGCGTCGGCATCTCTCGGCGTGGCTACGACGCCTTCGAGTCTCTCGCCCGCGACACGTTGGGCGTCATCACCCGCTGCCCGTGTGGGAGGGGATGCCCCGCGTGCATCCAGTCGCCGAAGTGCGGCAACTGGAACGAGCCCTTGAACAAGGAGGGGGCCGTAAGCTTCCTCCGGTACCTACTCGGCCAGACGAGTCGCTACCCGACCCTTTAGTCAAGGTTCGTACATCTCCTCCCTCTCGCTGCCAGACTATCCCAAGGTAACCACCGAGATACTGCACGAGATCGTACGCCGTCACGGCCTGGCTGCGGGCTCCTTCTCGCTGCTGCCCGAGGTCGGTATCTTCAACAGGATCTACCTTCTCGGGGAGGACTTCGCCCTCCGCGTGCCAAGGGGCCACCCGATCTCCGCGGCCGACGCGCGCAAGGAGGCCGTCGCCGTGCCGGCGGCCAGGGAAGCAGGCGTACGCACGCCCCGGATGCTCGTCTTCGACGAGTCGCTCGACCTCTTGCCCGTGCCGTACTCGATCTACGAGCGCGTCCGGGGCGAGACGCTGGGATTGCTCGACCGGGACCCGGCCGCCAGCCCCGGGGTGTGGCGCGAGCTCGGCCACGACCTCGCGCTCCTGCACTCAGGGGTCACAGAAGACGGACCCGCTGCTGGCCTGGAGACGGACGAGATGCCCGACCCGCGACCCTGGCCCGCGGAATTGGCGGAGGCCGGGTACTTCACCGCGACCGAGGCGCGGTGGTTGGAGGAGTGGCTGGGGCGGCTGGCTCCGGAGGCGCTCGCGCCCGCCCCCCGGCGCTTCCTGCACGGCGATTCCCAGGCGACTAACGTGATGGTAGAGGCCCGCTCCCTGGAGTACGTCGCCGTGGTGGACTGGGGCAGCTGCGGTTGGGGAGACCCGGCGTGGGACTTCGCCGGGGTACCGCTGCGGGTCGTACCCGCGATGCTCGAAGGGTACGGCACGGTCGCGCCGTTCGATAGAGACGAGCACGTGGAGGCCCGTATACTATGGCGTCACCTCCAGCTATCTCTGTACCTGCTGCGCCGCGAGCCCCAGCCGGGGCGCTCGTGGGCTGAGCGCCCGCTGGGAATGTTGCTAGACGTGATACGCTTCTCGCTCGACCCTCCTGCAGAGAGATGGTCCAGATGGATGCCGTAGAAAGTCCGGCTTGAGGCGGCGCCCATGACGTCTATATCCGAGAACCGGAGGCTCTACGTCGCGGTTGTAGGCTCGGGCACGGCCACCGGAGAACTCTACGAGCGGGCGCGCGAGGTCGGCAGGCTTGTCGCGGAGAGGGGCGCAGTCGTGGTATGCGGCGGCCTCTCCGGCGTGATGGAGGCCACGGCCAGGGGGGCGACGGAGACCGGAGGGACTGCCCTCGGCATCCTGCCGGACGAGGATCGGGGTCGGGCCAACGCGTACCTCTCCTACTCCGTGGCCACCGGCGCGGGTCATGCGAGAAATCTAGCGGTGGTGTGCTCGGGCGACGTGGTCATCGCCGTCGGCGGCGAGTACGGGACGCTCTCGGAGATAGGCCTGGCGCTAAAGGTCGGGCGTCCCGTCGTCGCCCTGGGGAGCTGGGACCTTGACGGGCACGTGGTCGTGGCGGCTTCCGCCGAGGAGGCGGTCGCGGCGGCGTTCGCCCTCCCCGGTGTGTAGTATCTTCGATGACAGGCTTCACGTATCGGGGGTCGCATGGCGGAGAACGCGCGGGTAGCACTGGTGAGCGGGGGAAACCGGGGACTAGGATTAGAGGTCTGCCGCCAGCTCGCGCAGAGGGGCCTTACGGTCGTCCTGGGTTCTCGCGACGAGGAGAAAGGTCGGGCCGCGGCGGAAGGGATCTCCGGCAACGTCGTCGCGCGCCAGCTCGACGTGGCCGACGAGGGGAGCGTGGGCCGGCTCGCCTCCTCCTTTGAGGAGGAGTTCGGGCACCTGGACATCCTGGTAAACAACGCCGCGATCTCCAACGATGAAGGGCAACGCGGTGCGGACGCCGATCTCGAACGCGTCAGGCAGGCGCTAGAGGCGAACCTGTTCGGGGCGTGGCGCCTGTGCGAGATGGCCATCCCCCTAATGCGGAGGGACGGCTACGGCAGGATAGTCAACGTCTCAACCGGGCTCGCGGCCCTGGAGGACATGGGTGGTGGATCCCCCGGCTACCGCATTTCAAAGACCTCCCTCAACGCCCTGACACGCATCCTCGCCTCCGAACTGCGCGGTAGCGGTATCCTCGTTAACGCCGTGAACCCCGGGTGGGTCCAGACCGACATGGGCGGATCGAACGCCCCGCGCCCTGTCGAGGAGGGGGCGGACTCCATAGTCTGGGCGGCCATGCTCCCAAACAACGGCCCGACGGGCGGCTTCTTCCGTGACCGGCGCCCTGGCCCCTGGTAGGGAACACGTCCGCAGGGCATTCACAAGCCCCCTGATCGGCAAGCGTCCCCTTCGAGTCTCGGGCCAAGGATCGAAGGTTTTGCATCACGGGCCATCGTGCTTGGTGCGTCGCTCTTCACCGGGAAACAGAGGTGGGGCGATCAAGGGCCCGACGAGGAGTCGCCTGGCCTTAGAAAACGCCTGCGGCGAAAAGGGCCGGAATCCCGAAAAGGGTTCCGGCCCCACGTGTCGCTCTGCCTAACGCGCACTAGGCGCGAGGCGCCCTGCGCATCACGCTGCGGCGCCCGAGCGAGGCGTGTTCGTCGAAGACCTCCTCGGTGGTCAACAAGGTCCAAAGACGCCTCGATCGCTTCGAAAGGGTCATACCAAATACCTCCGTATCACATAGGAGCATCAACTACCCCTTATTATTTGCGTAAAGCACATAGAGAACGTGAACGAGTTCTCCGGGGCGGGATCTACGCCCCGTGGTCCCCTCGACGCAAGGACCGGAGAGCCCGGACGATTGTCCTGGCTCCTAGCGGCCCCCTTCGACGTGCAGCTCGAGCACCTCTACCGCCCTGCCGATACCGTCCTCGGCCGAGATCTTTTCTTTCAGGAGCCGGCAGCGGCGGCGCATCCTGGGGTCGGTAGCCGCTTGCAGGATGGCCGCGGAGAGACGTTCGGCGGTGAGTTGTTTCGGGGGGATGGGGGCGGGACCGGCGCCCAGGGCGGCCACCCGCCAGGCCCAGAATGCCTGATCCGGCAGAAGGGGGATCACCACGGACGGCACCCCGGCCCTCAGGGCGGCGGCCACCGTGCCTGCCCCTCCGTGGTGCACGGCCACTGCGACCCGTGGGAAGAGCCAATCGTAGGGCACCTCGCCGGCCACCCCAACGATGCCGTCCGGCAGCCCGGCGCCGTCGATACTACCGTGGTTCGATAGCAAGACTCCCCTGCTTCCGGCGCGCTTCAGCGCTTCCGCGGTCAGGGTGGCGATCCTCCCGGTCCGTGCGGACTCGATGCCGCTCATGCTGCCAAGGCTCAGTGAGACTGGGGGTTCGCCGGAGTCCAGGAACCGCCGCAGCTCCTCCGACGGTTGCCAGTTCCTATCGTGGTCCAGAAACCAGTATCCGGTCGTGGGCATCCACGCCTCCTGGCGCGGGCTGCGGGGGAGGACGTGTTCGCTCCAGCCCAACAACAGCGGTTGGCGTTCCCTGTGCATCCTGCCGAGGGGGCCGAACAGGGTGGACATCGGGGGGAGTCCCACTTTTTTGCGCAGGTCACCTACCAAGGGCTGCACGGTCCGCCAGTAGATCTGCTCCACCGCCAGGTGGCTCAGGTAGTTGTAAAGGGAACCCACGAGTGGCGCTTCGACCAGCGCCGCGCCCCCGACGGGGCGCCCGAGTATCGCGCTGGGGAAGGATCTGCTGCGGATCAAAAGCGGCTCCACGACGCTACCCACCGCGAAGACGCCGAGCACCTCCGCTGCCATGTAGCCGGTGAATCCCAGCGGCGAGTAGACGACGGCGTCTGCGTCCCGGCAGGCCGCCAGGCAGTCGTGAAACCCCTTCTCGGTGTGGGGTCGCAGCAGTGGTCTGAAGGTCGTGGCGTACCTCAGGGGGTTACGGCCGGCTTCGAGCAGCGCCCCCATCAGCCGGTCCGGGTCCGGTCCGGCGACCGGGTGGAACTGGAGGCCACGACCTTCGACGAGGCCCCGGAAAGGCGCCCAGCTCGCTACGGTGACCTCGTGGCCGGCCTCCTTCAGCCCCAAGCCCAGGGCGACGCACGGCTGTACGTCTCCCCTGGAGCCCGCCGTCGTTACGACGATCCTCATACCGTTTCCGTCCCCCGCTCGCGCCAGGCGTTCATTGTATGCGGCGGCGGCCTTCGTCGCCCGCGGGGTCAGCGGGTTGCCCGTTCGACAGACTAGCCGTTCTTCCAGGCAAAGACTAGCCGTACGGCTGATGTCCGCTCCCCGGCCCGGGGATAGAGTATCCACACGAGCAAAAGGATCAGGAGACGAGCATGGAGCACACGGATACATTGGGCGCGCTGTCCGCCGGCATGGCCGACGCGGTCGAAACCATCGGGCCGGCGGTGGTGCGGGTAAACGGCCGGAGGCGGCGCTCCGGGACCGGTGTCGTGTACGGCCCGAACACTGTCCTGACGGCGAGCCACGTGCTGGAGCGCGAGGAGGATCTGACCGTGGGCCTCGGCGACGGGCGCACCCTGTCGGCGCGGTTCGCCGGCAGGGACCACTCGACAAACCTCGCGGTGCTGCGGGTGGAGGGTCTGGAAGTAGAGGCGGCCACGCCCGCCGAGGGCGAGGCCAGGGTCGGGCAGCTCGCGCTGGCAGTAGGAAGCACTTCCTCCCACGGGGAGGGGCCGAGGGCGACCTTAGGGATCGTGAGCGCCGTGGGTGGTCCGGTGCGGACGTGGCGGGGACCGAGGCTGGAGCGCTACATCCAGACCGACGCGACCCCTTACCCCGGCTTCTCGGGCGGACCACTCATCGACGTGGGGGGGAAGGTGCTGGGGATCATGGTATCGGGCTCGCGGGGCGCGGCGTTCGCCATCCCGGCCGACCTCGCCTGGCGCGTCGCCGGGACTCTGGAGGAGCGGGGTTCCGTCAAGCGCGGCTACCTGGGCATCCTGAGCCAGCCGGTGCGCCTGCCGGACGGACAGAGGCTCGGCCTCACGCAGAAGGGCGGCCTGCTGGTCGTGGGGGTCGAGGACGGGAGCCCCGCCGGGCGCGGCGGCCTCATCATCGGCGACATCCTGGCGACGTTGGACGGCCAGCCGGTCGAGGACACCGACGACCTGCTCGTGCTGCTTGGTGGCGAGAGGGTCGGACGGGCGGTCCCGGTCAAGCTGGTCCGCGGGGG
>DASQVA010000344.1:0-21527 GCA_035641035.1 Rubrobacter sp.
GGTCTTGGGTGCTGGTGGCATGGCGCAGGTGTACCTAGCCCACGACAACGTGCTCGACCGCGAGGTGGCCTTAAAGGTCTTGAGGGAACACTACGCCCACGACGAGGGGTTCGTCGAGCGCTTTAGGCGCGAGGCCAAAAATGCCTTTCAATAGCTGGAGTAATGAGCTCCCGGTACACCGCGTCGACGTTAACCGTTCCGCCCATGCCGTCTGGCTTTTCGCCGAAGGGCATGAACACGAAACAAAGTGGGCCGTTCATGATTTTCTTGCCTTTCTCGCACCGTTTCCTATTACTTTCCCGGTTAAAACTGTACACTAATTTGTAGAAGCGGGTTGCAGTGTGATTGACCCGCATGCATCGGAACGGTGCAGAACGTTTACTACTCTCGGGGAGCTACGCCAGTGTTCTCATGCCGTTGCTTTAGAAGTGCGTCGAGAGCATTGAGCGCCTGACGACCTAACGCAACTACAAGTTCCTGTTAGTGGACAATGACAGCGCCGATCAGGCGACGATCGAGTACCAGGACCCGTGCTCTCGAAATACTACCGGATGCTCGCGGCCGGCTATCCCTTCTCGGGATAGAGCTCTTTGAGCAGCGGCGCAGTAACCCTCACAACCGCTTCCGCCTGCTCGGGAGTGAGATCTTCCTTCCACCCGCCAGGGGCCGCCTTGCGGTAGAATTTGCCTTCCCCTTTGTCCTCCTCGGGTACGTTCTCCCAGATGTGTTTCTCTACCGCTCGTCGCAGCTTTTCCTCGTTTACCGGGATTCCAAGAACGGAGTAGGTGTACTTCATGACGGCCAGGGTGTCGGCACGCAGCTCCTCATAGCGGATCAGGACCTTCGGCCCTTTGTGGGCATCGTAGGCGCGCTTGGCGTTCTCGACGCCTCGCCGGTACACTTTCGCCCTCTCCCTCACGAAAGAGTTTGGCCGTTTGTCGAGCTTACCGCGCCGCTTTCCGGCTCCTCTGTCCCAGCTCTCGTACAGCCATCCCCCCTCTCTGGCAGCATCCAGGACGGAGGCCACCACGTCCCTGGGGTCGCGCACCAGCAGGATCATGCGGCTTTCGGGCAACGCCTCCATCAGCAGAGGCGCCCCCACCGAGCCGTTCGGCTCCTTGATGATCAGGTATTGTCCAGCGTCGAGGCCTGGGTTGGAATATATCGCCCCGTCGAGAACGAAGTTTCTCACCGACGTCATCCAACCCCTTCGAATCGGATGCCCCATGATAAAGTCGGCGGATCGCAGATTCACCTTGGGGGTTCTGGCGTAGAACTCTCCGAAGAGCCTGCCTACCATCGGCTCCTCCCAAACCCGGCTGTCGCCCATCTCCCCCATCATGCTGCGAAGCCACGTGCTGCCGGAGCGTCCAGAGCCGAAGATCCAGATCATATTCTCGGGGTTCACGCCGTCGGCCTGGACATCGGCCCCCGAAACTCTCCGGCGCAACCCGGCGATCTCGAGCCAGAGCCGTTGACGCTCGCCCGTCAGCCGCCCATAAACCCCCGTCAGTGTCCGGCTCCTTTTAGCCGTCCGCCGCAAGGTGCGTCCGAGTCTCTTAACTCTGGCCCTGACAGGCTCAAACACCTTGGGCCCGCGGTTCTCGGTTCGCGATCATCGTCCTATCCTACGCCCTCCGGGTGTCTTGCCATGAAGCCCCGAATGTTCTCACAAATCCGCGTTCTTGAGTAGCTTCATACCCGGTGGCCGACCACGCGCCCTCGCCACGACGTCCGCCTATCCGGGCGCCACCTGGCACGGCAACAACGGCCGCAACTGCACGAACGCCAGCCGGGGCCCGCCGAGATAGACATGATCGTCGTTCACGTCGCCTAGGGTTTTTACTCGGGCATGTTGGGCTGGTTCCGGCACTACTCTGACAACATAGGGTCCTCGGCCCGCTATACCGTCTACAAGTGCAGTGCGGTCGGCCAGTCGGCGTGGGAGGACATCGCTGGCACGCGGCACGCGGGCTGATGGGCCACCAATAGTGGGCCACCAGCAAGAGAGGCATCGGCGTGGAGCACGCCGGTTACGTGAACGAACTGCCTGGTTTACGAAGGCGATGTACCGTTCCTCGGCTAGGCTAATGGACTCTCTCTGCAAAGAATATCGTCTCCCCGTGGAGGCAATCACATCATCGGGCACCACGGGGTGCCGGGGTTCCCTGGCGTGGGCAGCCGGGTGAAGTGGTACACCGACCATGGCCGGTATTGGGACTGGGCCAGGTACATGCGCCTCGTGAGGCAGTACCGCTAGCGAACGTGGTCGCTCTCTCCTCGCTCCTGTAGACTTGTCGCGGACTGCATTTTCCGGGTTTAAGGCTTACACTACCCTTCGGCATCGGCGAGATGAGGAATTCGGTTGACTCCGTACACGACTAGCGCCAATAAGAACCTTGCGGGCCAGTTCTTCAACGGCCTGATGACGTTCTGGCGCAGGCGGTGGTTGCTGCGGTACTTTTTGCACCGCCAGGTTACTCGCACCTACAAGAGGTCTTACCTGGGTTTCGCGTGGGCGATACTGAGCCCCCTGATCTGGGTCTTCTTTCTCACCCTGATCTTCTCGGAGGCTCTCGGGTTGAGGTTTAGGGAAATCGAGGAGAACCCCAACCTGAACTTCGGCCTCTATTTGTATTGCGGCCTACTACCCTTCTTGGCCTTCTCGGAGGCGATGAACAAGGGCATGAACAGCATCCGAGGCAATTCGGGATTGGTGCAAAAGGTAATCTTCCCGCTCGAGTTGCTACCGTTCACGAACGCTATAGCATCGATGATAGACAAATTCTTTGGTATAGGGGCGCTCCTGATCGTGGTACTGGCATTTGGGCAGCCGCTTCACCCGCACGTCTTGCTGCTGCCCCTCTTCGTGGTGCTCCAGGTGGTCTTTATCCTGGGTTTGACCTACCTTATGGCGGTATTCGGCACCTACCTTCCGGACCTGGACGAGGTCATGCGCCCCATCATAAGGGGTATGTTCTTTCTTACCCCCATCATCTGGACACCGGATAGGTTGCCGGAGGGGATCCGGTGGCTCGTGGACTACAACCCGCTGGCCTACCTCGTTGAGGTATACAGGGATCTAGTTCTTCGGGGGGAGATCCCGGGTGGGTTGTCAACCCTGTACTTCACTCTCTTCTCCGTAGCGCTCTTCATCGTGGGGTTCACGTTGTTCGTCCGGGTCAAGCCGCGCTTCGCGGACATGCTGTGAGCGCCGTGAGGCACGCCATCTCTCTCAGGGGTGTAGGTAAGAGGTACAAGATTTCCCCTAGCCGCTCCTCGCGGCTGCGCGAGGTCTTGAGCTTCGGGAAGCTCAAGCACAGCCACGACTTCTGGGCGGTGCAGGACGTGAGCTTCGACGTGGAGCCGGGCGTCACTTTGGGCATCCTGGGCCGCAACGGGGCCGGGAAGAGCACGCTGCTGAAGATGATCTCCGGCGTCTCGCAGCCCACGACCGGCGAGGTAGAGGTGAACGGGCGGCTGGCAGCGATCTTCTCGACGGGGGCGGGATTCAACCCGGAGTTTACGGGCCGCGAGAACGCGATGCTCAATGGCCTGATCCTGGGCATAGACCGCGACGAGATGCTCGAACGCTTCGAGACGATAGAGGCGTTCGCGGATATCGGCGAGTTCATGGACCAGCCCATAAAAACCTACTCGAGCGGGATGCGCTCCCGCCTGGGTTTCGCCGTGGCGGTGAACGTGAACGCCGACGTCCTAGTCTTGGACGAGGCTCTCTCCGCCGGCGACGCGGCGTTCAAGAAGAAGGCGATGCGGAGGATGTACGACCTCAGGGACTCAGGGACCACGGTCCTCTTCGTCTCCCACAGCCTAGGGATGGTGCAGAAATTCTGCACGGACGCTGTGCTGCTCCACAAGGGTCGCATGATCGCGTCGGGGGCTCCGGACGAGGTGGTAGACCGCTACCGGGAGCTGCTCGAGAAGAGCGACAAGCCGAAGGATACGTCGCACGCGCACCGCGACCGGCAGCTGGACTACGCTATAGAGCACGAGGACGAAGAGGACATGCCGGCCTCGCCAAACGACTCCTCCGACGGCGGAAAGCGGGGTCCACGCCAGGCCACGGGTGAGGCCGAAATTGTGCGCGTAGAACTGCTCGACGAGAGCCGGGAGCCGGTCGTCGAGGTGCCCACGGGGACCGGTCTGACCGTCAGGCTACACACGCGGTACGCGCAGGCCGTAGAGGACAGCACGCTCGGCATCGTCTTACGCGACCGGTCCGGTAGACTCCTGTTCGCTACCTCCACCGCCCTGGAAGGGGCCCCGCTGGGTTTCAGGGACGAAGGCGAATCGGTAACTATAGACTTTACCTTTGGGGTGCCACTGCGTCCCGGCGGTTATAGCGTGGACGCTGCCGTCTCCGTCCCGGGGACCGCGGGTAGGATTTTGGCACGAAGCAAGGAGACGGCTACCTTCGAGATCGTTCCCGGCATGAAGGATCGCCCCGTGCGCGGCCTGATCTACCTGCCCACGGCCGTCGAGATCCACGATCAAGATCGCGAAGAGCAGGGCCCGGCTACCTGAGCCCGTGTACCCCCGCGCCACTGTCGTGATCCCCAACTGGAACACCCGGAGGCTACTGGGGCTGTGCCTTAACTCGTTGCGCCAACAGACGTTCGAGGACTTCGAGACGATCCTGGTGGATAGCGCTTCGACGGACGACTCTCTGGACTTCGTCGCCGAAAACTTCCCGGAGGTCCGGACGATCGCACTGGACGAGAATTATGGCTTCTCCGGGGCGGTAAACGCGGGGATAAAAGCGTCCCGTACAAAGTACGTCGTACTCCTGAACAACGACACGGAGCAGGAACCTGGCTGGCTTGCGGCGCTCGTCCGGGCCGCAGAGCGTCATCCCGAGGCTGCCCTGTTCGCGAGCAAGCTTGTGGATTTCCGCAACCGGCGCATTCTCGATGGTGCAGGGGACGCTCTCCGGCGGAGCGGGCTCCCCTACCGGCTCGGACACGGGGAGATCGACCAAGGCCAGTTCGAGGAGGAGACCTTTGTCTTCGGGGCTTGCGCAGCGGCGGCCCTGTACCGGCGCTCGCTCTTTGAGGAGATCGGCCTCTTCGACGAGGACTTTTTTGCCTACTGCGAGGATGGCGACGTGAGCTTCCGCGCCCAACTCGTCGGCCACCGCTGCCTCTACGTCCCAAACTCGGTCGTCTACCATCTCGGCAGCGCTTCGACCGGCGGCAAGCGCAGTCCGACCGCCACCCGCCTCGGCACCCAGAACAGCATCAACCTGCTGGTAAAGAACCTGCCGGCCCCACTGCTCGCGCGGTGGTTACCGTCCGTGTTGGTCGGCCAGCTCTTGCGGGTCGCCGTCGCGTCCCTCTCCCCGGGCGGCCTTCAGGCGTACCTGGCCGGGTTGGCGGGGGCGTGGCGGCTCCTACCCAGGATGCTGAAAAAACGCGCGGAGGTCCAAAGGCGCAAGCGGGTCTCGGACGCCTACGTGCGGGAGTTGCTGCAGGGGTCCTCCCGTCGGGCGGCTGAGAGCCAGCGTCGTCGAATACGCGACGGTATCCGGCTACGTTTCGCGCGGTGAAATTCTCGGTCTTGATCGTGAACTACGCTTCGTGGTTTCTGACGCTGCGGTGTGTGGAGTCACTCTACGAGAGCGGCAATGTAGGGTTCGAGGTAGTCGTCGTGGACAACGACCAGGTGGAGCCACCCGAACTTCCGGCCGGAGTACGGTTGATCCGAAACGACAAGAACGTCGGCTTCGCCCGGGCCCACAATAGGGGCATCGCCGCCTCGACCGGAGAGCTAATCGTCCTCATAAACCCCGACACGGTGGTCGAGAGAGACTTTTTCGAGCGAATGGAGGCGTTTTTCGGGGAGGTCAGGTGCGCCGGGATCGCGGGGCCAAGGATCCTGGATTCCGAAGGAGAACTCCAGCTCTCAGCGCGACGTGAGATCAGTGCCCTCTCCGGCCTCCTCGGGCGCACCTCCCTCCTAACCCGTCTCTTCCCCCACAGCTCGCTCGTGAAGAGGCGGTTCCCAGCCGCCACCTTAACGGCCCACCCTGCACCGGTCGATTGGGTCTCCGGCGCGTGCATGGTCGTCCGCCGGCGGACTTTGCGAGACATCGGTCCCCTGGACGAACGCTTCTTCATGTACTTCGAGGACGCCGACCTCTGCCGCCGCGCTCGCGCGGCCGGATGGCTCGTTTACTACCTGCCGCACGTACACGTTGTCCACCAGACCGGTGGCAGCAGCTACAGTAAACCGAAGGCCATCTGGCTCTTGCACAAGAGTGCCTTCCTATATCATCGCAAGCACGGTGAACACGGCCCCTTGGGCGTCTTCAGTCTCCTGGTCCTTCTCGGGCTCGCGGGACGCGCGCTTGGGAAGCTCGCCACTTGGATAATGGGAACACTCCTCGGGGAGATCGAACCGAACCGTAAGTAGTCGCACTAAAGCTGTCGGTAGAAGGGCACCACTACCCGAGACGTGCGGGCGTACCTCGAGAAAAAAGGTCTCCCAGAAGCGCCTCGCAGAACCTCTCCAACGTTGCTCCGGTCGAAAGGATGCGTACTGTAGAGTCGCCACATCACATCTTCATACTTGTCGTGGGTCAATCCTCCCGCATGCGACTCCTCGTGCGGTACGTGGCTTCCACAGCGTGGACTCCGCCCTCTCAGATAGCTTCAAGCGGACGTGAAACTCCGACGCCCTCGGCGCCTCTCCTACCGGCCGGTCGGCAACACTACCCGCGAGTTTGCCGACCGCTGCCGCCGCAGTATCCGCGCCTTCGTCGAAGTGTGGTAGCCTCTCAGCAGCTCGTCGCGCCCCCACTGCCGCGTCTCCCTGAAAGTCTCAAGGCCGTCTATAAGAACAGCCAGCTCCGTCTTCTTCCTTCACCATAAGGCTAAGCCTTAAGGTTACGCCGTTCGTTGTGCCGGCGGACGGAGTGTGTAGAGGTGTCGAGGGACCTTGCCGCTACCTGCGTCGTTGCCTACCCGAGCGCAGACAGCGCTGCGGTCGCCGCGCTATCTGCGCTCGGGTAGGTCCTTTACCACCCGGCTATGCTATACACCTCTCAAGGCTAGCGTAAGCTTACAAAAGTCAGGACAGCCACAGGAACAGGCCCGGGCGTACTCTCCTCGCACAAAAGGACTAGCCCTTCGGAGGACACTAGGATCTCATCCGTCTTCTAGTTGTGCTCCGTGGGAGCGCAAGCGTTGTTCTCGTGCGCACGCTATCCTGGTGGTCGCCGGTCTTCGGGATAGTATCTATCGAGAAGGGGGGCGGTTATGCTGCTCACCGTCTGCACCTGCTCGGGGGTCAGATCTTCAATCCAGCCGCCCGGGCTGCCTTTACGGTAAAATTTGCCCGAACCTTTCTTTCTTTCGGGGATGTTCTCCCAAGCATACTTCTCTACCACCCGGGCTAGCTCTCGCTCGTTTGCCGAGATCTCCAGGGCGCCGTAGATGCGACGCATGGTTGCGAGAGGATCTGCTCTCAAGTCCTCGTACCTGATCAGAACCTTGCGCCCTTCGTGGGCGTCGTAGGCCCGTTGGGCCAGCTCTAAGAGTTGCACGTACCTTTTAGCTTGGCTCTTTACAAAAGCGCTTGGGTTTTTGCCGGAAGAGGTGTTCTTCTTCCTCTGGCCCCGCCTCTTTTGGGCCTCTGTGGCCCAACTTCCTTCCCTGGCAGCGTCCATCTTGGAGGAGATCACGTCCCTGGGGTCGCGCACCAGCAGGATCATGCGGCTCTCGGGCAACGCCTCCATCAGCAGAGGCGCCCCAAGGGTGCCGTGCGGCTCTTTGACCACGAGGTATCCCTTCTCGATCAGCTCTGGAAACCTCGCGTTGGCCGAGTCGAGGACGAAGTTGCGCACGGGATTGAGCCAGAGCCCCTTATCGCCGCCGAGGACGAAGTGCTCATCCTTGCGCCGGGCCCTAGCGCGCTCGTAGTAGAGGTGGCCGAAGAGGTACCCTACCATCGGCTCGTGCCACCAGGCGTGGCCTTCAAGGTCCGCCATCATCGCGCTGAGCCAGGTGCTACCGGTCCGCGCGGAGCCGAAGATCCAGACGAGGTTCTCAGGGCTAATACCGCCAGTCTCGCCGAAAGCCGAAGGCCGGCGAGATCTCTTGAAGTCATGGATCCTGCGCGAGATCCGGCGCCTGGTTCGCGAGAGGCTCTCCTTAAAGTTCCGGGCCAGATCGGAAGCGCTGCGACTTGTGGTCGTTTGCATTCGAGAACGAACCTTTCCGATTGCTGTGTCGCGACTGGGCTTCGATGACCCCCACGTAGTGTCATCCTTAAGGGTACTCCTCGTCAGCACCACCTTGATTCGACCGTACGGGGCATACTACTATACATTCCTCGGAAGCCCGGCGCGGCCGGGAGGGGCGACCCTCGCGGCTCTCGTAGCCGCTAGAGGCAGTGCAGGTCCTCTGGCGAAGTCATGATTCTGGTTGGACTCGATCATCCTTTCGGATGGTGCGGATGCGATCCCAGTGTGAGAGAGTTGGCTCGTCTTTGTCAAAGGGCGCGAACAAAGAACCAAAGGGAGGACGCGTGCGAAGAAAGGTACTCTTGTGTGCAGCCACGACGGCGGCGCTAGTAATATTGGGTAGTGGGATGGCGCTAGCGGAAACGATCCGCTGCGACGGCGGACGGTGCGATGGCACCAACCTCACCGACGTCCTCAAGGGGTCCGCTGTCCGAGACGTCATGTACGGTCTCCGTGCCGACGACGAGCTCTACGGCAACGTCGGCGACGACGAGCTGCATGGCGACGCGGGCAACGACACCATTAAGGGCGGGTCGGGCGGCAACGAGATGTACGGTGAGGCCGGCAACGACCTATTGCAAGGCGGCTCGGGCGACGAAGATATGAACGGTGGCCCCGGCACCGACCGTTTGTACAGCGCGGATGGCGGCGACCGCTTGTCCGGCGGCCTCGACAGGGACCGCATGAGTGGTGGCCTGGGCCGCGACGAGCTGCTCGGCGGAGAGGACGACGACACCATCGGCAGCCAGGACGGCGTCTTCGACGTGGTCGATTGCGGTCCCGGCGACTACGACGCGGTGGTGATAGACAGAGGGCTGGACAGCGTCAGGAACTGCGAGAACGTGATTTGGTAGGCTTCGCGGTCTTCTGCCCCTAGCCCTCGGTACACGTTGAAGGCACGGGCGAGCGCTACGAGGAGCGCCATCATGACCCAAAGTGTGTTAAGACCCCCGCGCACCTCAACGTGATACCGACGTCGGAGATCCTGATAGCAGCTCGCGAAGATTATCAGAGAGTCTACTCTAACTTAACATCTTTCTTGCGGACGACAATCATGCGGTCGTATTTGTCAGGACTTTCCATATTGGAGCCACCCTCGTCACCTCTACTGTTTGGGGTAACGGCGGTTATATAGGTGGTCATCTTCGCTTCCCCGCTGAGGACGTCAGGGCTGTAATCCGACTAAAATAGGCTGCCTTCCGCCCCGCTCCTTGTGAGGTCACAGGTCGAGCCAATTAAAGTAGGGCCCGTCGGTTTCCCTAGCCAGCCCCCACCCCGTGAAGGCGCTGATCCCACGTTCGAACGTGTCCCGCGAGCCCGCTGACACGCAGCCAATGTCGTGGCGGACTACTACCTTCTCTCCGAAGGTCCGAGGGCCTCGTAAGTCTGCCGCCGATCAGTGAGTACGCTCCTTCTAGCCTCCCCCACCGTACCGGCGCTCCTCGTGAAAGGATACTCGAAGCCGCCCACGCTGAATTGGACTAGGGACGACAGCCACGCGTCAGGATCCCTCTCACGGTGCAAGGCCCGTTCGACAACGTTGAACGTCCGTACTGTCGATCTCACTTCTTCCGCAACGTACGACCAGCCGGGTCGCCATCTGACCCGTTACGCGGGCCGTGGCCTCAATGCTACCGCCCTTCGCCCGCCCCCGAAGACGCTCGTCGCCGGTGTGATCTCCGCGTTGCTGCGGGTACGCTTGACCATGCCCCTGTTCGCCCTCATGACGGCCCATTAACGGCCTTGAGGATGTTACCCACTCGTGCGAACCAGACCAGAACGCTTACGCTGCCCCACTCCCACCAAACGTACTCGGTCTCAGACTGCGGTAACCTCAGAGAGTTCTGAAGAGATCTTGCCTTTCGAGGGTAAGATCAACCCGCCGCGTAGTGGGGCAGAGCATGCTCTGGCATGTCGCCCAATACCGGCGCGCCACGGTCTTTGTCCGAGAGGGTCGGGACCTTGATGGGCCACTCGATACCGATCTCCGGATCGTTCCAGAGGATGACCCCATCGCACTCGGGGGAGTAGTAGTCGGTACACTTGTAGTAAAACAGAGCGTCGTCGCTGGTCGTGACGAAGCCATGGGCGAAATCCGGCGGAACCCAGACCTGGCGCTTGTTCTCGGCGGAGAGGGTGACACCGGCCCACCTACCGAAAGTTGGGGAGCCAACCCTAATATCCACCGCCACGTCGAATACCTCGCCTCGCAAGACGCAGACCAGCTTGCCCTGGGCCCGTGGGTTTTGGAAGTGGAGGCCGCGCAGCACGCCGTGACCCGAAAAAGAAAGGTTGTCCTGTACGAAGCGGTTCGGGATGCCGGCCTCCCGGTAGCGGCGTTCGTTGTAGCTCTCCATAAAGAAGCCGCGAGCGTCGCCGAAGACGCTCGGACTAATGATGAGGACGCCGGGGAGATCCGTCTCGACGATGTTCATACCACGAACTCCTCGCTCCGGAGCAGCTCCAACAGGTACTGGCCGTAGCTGTTCTTCCTCATCGAGTAGGCGAGGCGCTCCAGCTCTTCGGCGGGTATATAGCCCATGCGGTAGGCGATTTCCTCGGGGCAGCCGATCTTCAGTCCCTGCCGCAGTTCGAGCGTCTCGATGAAATTAGAGGACTGCAGCAGCGACTCGTGGGTTCCGGCGTCAAGCCAAGCCATGCCCCGGCCCATGACCTCGACCCGGAGCCCGTCGCGGTAGAGGTACTCTAAGTTGGCGTCGGTGATCTCGATCTCCCCCCGCGGGGAGGGTTCGAGGCTCGCCGCTATGTCCACTATCTGGTTGTCGTAGAAGTAGAGACCGGTAATGGCGTAGTGGGAACGGGGCCTGACGGGCTTCTCCTCGATGCTCAAGACCGTCCCCTCCCGATCGAATTCGACCACGCCGTAACGCTCCGGGTCCCTGACGTAGTATCCGAAAACTGTTGCTCCCTGCTCCCGGGCCACCGCCCTTTCCAAGAGCTCCGAGAAACCCTGCCCATAGAAGATATTGTCCCCTAGCACCAACGAGACGCTGTCGGAGCCCACGAACCCCCGCCCGATCAAGAAGGCCTGGGCTAGTCCCTCGGGTTTGGGCTGCTCGGCAAAGCTGAAGGAGACGCCCCACTGGGAGCCGTCGCCGAGAAGCCTCTCGAAGCGCGGCAAGTCGGACGGCGTCGAGATGATCAATATGTCTCGTATGCCGGCGAGCATCAGGGTAGAAAGAGGATAGTAGATCATGGGCTTGTCGTAGACGGGCAATAGCTGCTTGCTGACGGCGAGGGTCAGCGGGTACAGGCGAGTACCGGACCCTCCCGCGAGCACTATTCCCTTCACGACCGTCCTCCTCCGAGGCCCAGCCGCTCCCCCCGGTAGCTTCCGGAGAGCACGCCCTCGCACCAGGCGTTGTTGTCCAGGTACCAGCGCACAGTCTTCTCCAAGCCTGTCTCGAAGGTCTCCTTGGGCATCCAGCCAAGCTCGCGCTCTATTTTGCCGGTGTCAATAGCATAGCGTCTATCGTGCCCGGGGCGATCGGCGACGAAAGTGATGAGCGAGGCGTGCGGCGCGTGGGGTGAGGCCAACGCGAGTTCGTCTAGCAGGGCGCAGATGGTCTCGACGACCTCAAGGTTAGTCCGCTCGTTGTGGCCGCCGACGTTGTAGGTCTCGCCGGGGCGTCCGCTTTCGAGAACCGTAAGCACGGCTCGGCAGTGGTCTTTCACGTAGAGCCAGTCGCGCACTTGACGGCCGTCACCGTAGATCGGCAGCGAGCCGCCGCGCAACGCGGTCAGGATCATGAGCGGTATCAGCTTTTCGGGGAAGTGGTAGGGTCCGTAGTTATTAGAGCAGTTGGTGGTGAGCACCGGCAGACCATAGGTGTGGTGATAGGCCCGCACGAGGTGGTCGGAGGCCGCCTTGGAGGCTGCATAGGGCGAGTTCGGCCGGAACGGGCTCTCCTCGGTGAAATAGCCCGTTGACCCCAGCGTACCGTACACTTCGTCCGTCGAGACGTGCAAGAAGCGAAAGGCATCGCGCTCCTCACCTTCTAGCGTGTTCCAGTAGACGAGCGCCGCCTCAAGAAGGTTGTGGGTCTCGACGACGTTGGTCTGGATAAAGGCCCCTGGACCATCTATGGAGCGGTCCACGTGCGTCTCAGCGGCAAAGTTCACTATAGCCGAGGGCCGGTGGTCGGTAAGGAGTCGGTCCACCAGCTCCCGGTTGCCGATCCTTCCATGGACGAATACGTGGTTCGAGTTCTCCGAGACGGGGGCAAGGGTGTCCGGGTTGCCCGCGTAGGTAAGAGCGTCGAGGTTGACCACCTCGAAGTCACCAGATCCAACGAGTTTGAGGACAAAGTTACCCCCGATAAAGCCCGCGCCGCCGGTGACGAGGACGGTCGGTTTAACTCGTTGCTCTGGCTGCAAAGTGCTCCTCTAAATTGTCGGGTTTCAGGCAATAGGCATCAGCAAGAACTCCGGTAACTAGCGGTAACTAATGTTAGTTACCTGATGCCTTTAGACGTAATCTACTAGACGAAGCCTGGAGTCGCCATGTTCTTGAAACCCGGAGTCCCGGCGTGATACTTTTCTTACGCCGTGGTCTTTAACTCCTACAGCCTTGTTCGTAGTGCGCGAACTACCGAGGCCGGAGGGTGGGTCTTCGGTTCCGTTTGCTAGATCCTTCGGTCTCTAAGAGACGGCCGGTTCGACCTCTGACGAAAGGCTTACATTGAACGTTCAAGCGCGGTTGTTCAGGCAGGGAGTGATAAGACAATATCGCGAATGGCTGCCGGAGATACCAGAAGGGGCGATAGCAACCATCGGCGAGGGCGACACGCCCCTGATCGAGGCCCCTCGCCTCTCCGGACGCATCGGCGCCCGGCTCTTCCTAAAGTTCGAGGGAATGAACCCGACGGCCTCCTTTAAGGACCGCGGCATGACGGTCGCCATAAGCCGGGCCGTCGCCGCCGGCAGCCGCACCTGCGTCTGCGCCTCGACCGGCAACACCGCCGCCTCAGCCTCCGCCTACGCGGCGAGGGCCGGCGTAGGGTGCTTCGTCGTGGTGCCGTTCGGTAAGATCGCGCTCGGTAAGGCGGTCCAGGTGCTGACCCACGGGGCGAAGATAGTCCAGATAGAGGGCAACTTCGACGCCGCCCTGAAGCTCTCGAAGAGGATCGCCGAAGAGCTCAGCAACGTCACCCTCGTGAACTCCGTGAACCCCGACCGCATACAAGGCCAGAAGACGGCAGCCTTCGAGGTCGCAGAAGCACTCGGCCATCCTCCGGACGCCCTGGCCCTGCCCGTCGGGAACGCCGGGAACATCACCTCCTATTGGAAGGGCTTCTCCGAGTGGCGGGGGGCCGGGTACTCGGATAGTGCGCCCCGCATGCTCGGCTTCCAGGCGGAGGGAGCCTCGCCCCTGGTCGCCGGCCACGACTTCGCGAGCCCGGAGACGGTGGCTAGCGCGATCCGCATCGGCTCCCCGGCGAGCGGGGAGAGTGCCATCGCCGCCGCAGGCGAGTCCGGCGGCGCCATCGAGAGCGTGACAGACGAGGAGATCCTCGCCGCCCAGGAGCTGCTCGCCCGCGAAGAGGGCGTTTTCTGCGAGCCGGCTTCGGCCGCAGGTGTGGCGGGCCTCCTGAAGCTCGCCGGCGAGGACCGGGGGCCAGAGGGCTTGGTGGTCAGCGTTCTCACCGGGCACGGGCTCAAGGACCCGAACGTGATCCTCGACCGGGCACGACTGCCCGAGCCCGTCCCGGCGACCTTCGAGGCGCTCGCAGAACAGGTGGAGAGGTCAATGCCGTGATCTCCGTCCGCGTCCCGGCCACCTCCGCGAACCTGGGACCGGGCTATGACGCGGTAGGGCTGGCGCTCTCATTGGGCACGCGGATCGGGCTCGACAGGTCTTCCCACCCGGAAGTGGAGGTCCGCGGAACCGGCGCAGACCTCATACCCCGCGGGCCCGAGCACCCGGCCTACAGGGCCGCCCGGTTCGTGGCCGAGCTCGTCGGCGAGTCAGACGCCCACTTCCGCCTAGTGCAGGAGAACGACATCCCCCCCACCCGTGGCCTGGGCGGGAGCGCCGCAGCCCTGGTAGGAGGGTCTGTCGCCGCCAACGACCTCTTCGGCGGCCAGATCGCCGCCCCCGACCTCCTCAACATCGTCTGCGAGCTGGACGGCCACCCTGACAACGCTGCCCCCGCCCTCCTCGGCGGCCTCGTCATCGGCACCCTGACCTCGGGGAACATCAGCGCCGTCCGCCTTGAACCCAAAGGCCTGAAAGTGGTGGTCGCCGTCCCCGACTTCGCAGTGTCGACCACCGCAGCCCGCCGCGCCCTCCCCGACTCGGTTCCCCACCGCGACGCCGCCTTCAACGTCGGCCGCTCGGGGCTCCTGCTCGGGGCTCTCGCGACCGGCGAGTACGGGCTCCTGCGCATCGCCATGCAAGACAGGCTGCATCAGCCCTACCGCTCCCACCTCATCCCAGGCCTCGAAGACGTCATCGAAGCGGCGCTGTCCCACGGCGCTTACGGGGCCTGCCTCTCAGGCTCCGGACCGACCGTCCTCGCGTTCGCCCCTGAGGAGCACGCCCATGAGATAGCGCCTGCGATGCAGGCTGCATTCGAAGCGCGGGATGTTACCGCGGCGTCGTTTACGCTCTACATAGATCTTGCCGGAGCCAGGGTCGAGCCGCCTGGGAAGGTCGCCGCTCCGACCCTGGAACCCGTTCTCTAGTTCTGTAGAAGAGCCTCCGCCGCGTGTTTGCCGGAGCTCTCCATCGGCTATCTCCTCGTCCCACCCACCGGAACCCGCCGGAAGCCCGGCCCGCGGGGGGTCGCTCGTGCGGGGCTTTCCCGCGGTTGGCGTTTCTAGCCTTGACAAGCGGCTACGAGATATCATACCCTTCGGGTACTTGTAGGCGAGCGAGAGGAACTCTTGTTAGGAGTTTCTGAGGTAATGCAAAAAGAGGTTTCGGGGTTCGATCTCGAGACTGCGCGTCTGCTTGCCCCTCCCATCCATCCACGAGTACCCACGGTTGCCGTACCCTCCGCCCTACGACTAATTAGCCGGGCGGGCCGGGACGGCGCTCTCCGGTCCGCCTAGAGCCGCAAGACGGGCAGGCCCCGTTCTCCGGCAAGGTCGAGACAAAATTCTTTTTTACGAATGGGGTAGAACCGTGGAAAACACCGCTTTCAACATCGAATACAAGCCGCGCACGGGCAGCGAGGCCATGTGCGAGGCGCTACTAGACGAAGGGGTCGAGTACCTCTTCGGTTACCCGGGCGGGGCCATCATGCCTTTCTACGACGCGCTCCCCGACTACCCGCTAAGGCACATCCTCACCCGCCACGAGCAGGCCGCGGCCCACGCCGCCGACGGCTACGCAAGGGCGACCGGAAGGGTAGGGGTGGTAGTGGCGACGAGCGGCCCTGGAGCTACGAACCTCGTCACTGGGCTCGCAACTGCGCAGATGGACTCGGTGCCGCTCGTGGCGATCACCGGTCAGGTCGGTCGGCCCGCCCTTGGCAAGGACTCCTTTCAGGAGACGAACGTGATGGGCATGACGCTGCCGTTCACCAAGCACTCGTTTTTGGTCGAGAATCCGGATGAGCTCTACCCGACGATGCGGCGGGCGTTCGAGATCGCGCGCAGCGACAGGCCAGGCCCCGTCCTCGTGGACGTCCCCAAGGACGTGCAGTTTGCGGCCTGCAACGACAACGGCTACCGGCGGCTGCGCGAGGCGCCGGCACCGGTCGAGTCGCCGGGGCTGGAGCGGTCCGCGATGCTGCTGCGTAGCGCGACGCGACCGATCATCCTGGCCGGGCACGGGGTCACGCTGTCCGGGGCCGAGATGGAGCTGCGGCTGCTCGCCGAGCGGACTGGCATACCCGTGGTCACGACGCTGCTCGGCATCAGTGCCTTCCCGGATGACCACCCGCTCTACTTGGGCTGGCCGGGGATGCACGGCCAGGCGAGCGTCAACCGAGCCATAGACCGGTCGGACCTCCTGTTCGCGGTCGGGATGCGCTTCGACGACAGGATCACGGGAGCCGCCCACAAGTTCGCTCCGAACGCGAAGATCGTCCACATAGACGTCGACCCCGCCGAGCTCGGCAAAGTCGTGAAGCCGACGGTCGGCATCGCCGCCGATGCGAAGGCCGCCATGCGCTCCATACTCGGGTATCTCGACGCGGCCCCGGCAGGGAGCGCCAACTGCGCTGAGTGGCGGGAGGAGATCTCCCGCACCCAGGAGCCAGAGAGGCGCCGTGAGGAGTCCGCGCGGGGGGAGCACGGCCCGATACGAATCATGCGTGCCATCAAGGGCGCTGCCGGTCCCGAGCTGCGGCTCGTCACAGACGTCGGCCAGCACCAGATGTGGGCCGCGCGGTTCTTCGAGTTCACCAAAGCCAACAGCCACATCACCAGTGGCGGCCTCGGCACAATGGGCTTCGCCCTGCCTGCGGCGATGGGCGTGGCCTTCGCCTTTCCCGACGAGCCGGTGTGGGTCGTCGCAGGGGACGGTGGGTTCCAGATGAACATCCAGGAGCTCGCCACCATCCGCGACTTCGGGTTAAACATAAAGGTCGCCGTCCTCAACAACGGCTACCTTGGCATGGTCCGCCAGTGGCAGCAATTCTTCCACAACCGCCGCTACTCAGAGACTCCCATTACTGGCCCCGACTACGAGCAGCTCACCGCCGCCTACGGCCTCACCGGGCGCACGGTCCGCGAGGGTGACGACGTGGAGGGGGCGGTGCGGTGGGCGCAGGGACAGGAAGGCTGCACCATCCTGGACTTCCATATCGACCCGGAGGCTAACGTCTACCCCATGATCCCCTCGGGCATGAGCGTCAACGAGATGATCGAAGAAGATGGCGCGTAGCCCCGCTGATACGGCGACACAGTCCGCGACAGGCGTGTCCCTCAACACCATCGAGGTCCGGTTCACCGGCGGGATGCTCGCCCTGAACCGCTTCCTGATGACGCTGCAGAACAAGCGCATGCCCGTAGCCGGCTTCACCCTCGGGCGCGACCGAGACGGGATGCGGGCCACCATCGTCCTCGACTGCCCGCCCGAGTCAGCGCTGCGCTACACCGCGCTCCTCTCTGCCCTCGAAGACGTGCACGAAGCAGGACCCGCCGAAGGCATAGAGGTCGTCTTGCTCCATGCGGCGGGCGACTGGCGCGGGGCAGCCGAGCGCGTGGGCGTGGCGGCGCACGAGAGCGGGGGAACGGTAGTGGTATTCGGGAAGCCGGAGAAGGTCGAGAGATTTCTGGCCTCCCTGGGCGACGGGATAGACAACATCGTAAGGCTCGGGCCGGTTGCCAGGCCGGCGGACGAGTCCTGGGGAGGGGTTTAGATGGCACGGGTTTACCGTGAGGGAGATATTGGCGACGAGATCACCAAGAAAAAGGTCGCCATCCTGGGCTACGGCAGTCAGGGCCACGCCCACGCCCTGAACCTAAAAGAGTCAGGCTGCGACGTAACCGTCGGCCTCTACGAAGGTTCTAAGAGTTGGTCTAAAGCGGAAGGAGACGGCCTGCGGGTCACGAACATCGCCAAGGCGGTGAACCACACCGATGTGGTGATGGTGCTCCTGCCCGACGAGAAGCAACCGGCGGTCTTCGAGGCCGAGGTCGAGCCGAACCTCTCCGAGGGGATGCTCATGCTCTTCGCCCACGGCTTCAACATCCACTTCAACCAGATAGTGGTCCCGCCCGAGGTGGACCTTGGCCTCGTCGCCCCGAAGGGACCAGGCCACGTGCTGCGCCGCCTCTACGTAGAGGGGAAGGGGATGCCCTCGCTCTTCGCGGTGGAGAACGACGCCTCGGGACAGGCACGGGACGTGATCCTCTCTTACGCCCGCGGCATCGGCAGCGGGCGCGCCGGTATCATCGAGACCACTTTTGCCGAGGAGACTGAGACCGACCTCTTCGGCGAGCAGGCGGTGCTGTGCGGCGGCCTGACGGCGCTCTTGAAGGCTGGGTTCGACACGCTGGTCGAGGCGGGCTACCAGCCTGAGCTCGCGTACTACGAGTGTGTCAACGAGCTCAAGCTGATCGTGGACCTCATCTATGAGGGTGGGCTGGCCGGGATGCGCTACTCGATCTCCAACACCGCCGAGTACGGCGACTACACGGCTGGACCCAAGATCATCGACGACGACGCCAAAGAACGAATGCGCAGCATACTGTCGGATATCCAGACCGGCAAGTGGGCTAAAGAGTGGGTGCTTGAGAACCAGGCCGGGGGGTCCAGCTTCCTGGCGATGCGCCGTCGCGAAGCGGAGTCGCAGGTCGAGAAGGTCGGGGCGGAACTGAGGGCCCTCGCAGCCGAGGGCGTCGAAGCCCCGGCCGGGAACCCTGCCACCCGCCCGACGGGAGGTGAGAACCTATGAGTCGCAAGGCATTCGCGGCGTCGGACGCTGAGTGGTGCTACCACGGGGGCGAGCTGGTCAGGATGGGCGAGGTACGCCTCTCCCCGGCCACCCACGCCCTTAACTACGGCACGGGCGTCTTCGAGGGCATTCGGGCTTACTGGAGCGAGGACCGGGGGACGCTGCAGGTCCTGAAGATGCGCGAGCACTACGAGCGGTTCGAGAAATCCTGCCGGCTGCTCAGGATAGACATGACGAACACCGTAGACGAACTCTGCCACGTCACGCTGGAGATCCTGAGGCGCAACGGCCCCCGCGAGGACACCTACATCCGGCCGCTGGCGTACAAGGCCGCCCAGTCGGTCGGGGTGAACCTCAAAGGTGACTCGGAGCTCTCGATCTTCACGGTCCCGATGGGCAACTACGTGGAACTTACGGGCCTGAAGGTCTGCGTCTCCTCGTGGCGGCGCACGCCGGACAACGCGGTCCCGGCACGCGCCAAGTGTACCGGCTCCTACGTCAACACGGCTCTCGCCGTGGACCAGGCGCACCGCGCGGGCTACGACGACGCCATCTTCCTCACCCAGGACGGACAGGTCTCCGAGGCAAGCGCGGCCAACATCTTTCTCGTCAGGAGGGGCGAGCTCATCACGCCTCCGGTCACGGCGGACATCCTGGAAGGCATAACGCGCGACGCCGTTATGGAGCTTGCGGAGAAGGAACTGGATCTGCCCGTCATCGAGCGCGAGGTGGGCCGCACCGAGCTCTACGCCGCCGACGAGGTCTTTCTATCAGGGACGGGGTTCCAGATCGCGCCGGTCGTCGAGGTGGACGACCGACCCGTCGGGACAGGCAGCATCGGCCCTGTCGCCCAGCGGCTACAGGAGCTGTACTTTAAGGCCGCGCGTGGCGAGTGGGACGAGTACGCTAACTGGACCGTCGCTGTCGAGGTTGCGCAAGGGGCGCGGCAATGAGATACTGCCACTCTTCATGAAGGTGAGCCTCTAACAACGTGCGTCCCTCTCTCGTCATCCTACGACTAACCAGGGTGGTCCTCGGGCGAATTATTCGTCCCGGTATCTAGCCGGGCCAGCTACGCTCAGCGGCCACCAACCCTTCAGAGTCGCAAATTCAAACTGGTTTCAAAGTAGGGAGATGAGAAACGTATGCGTAGAGTAGAGATGTTCGACACCACCCTCCGCGACGGCGAGCAGTCACCGGGCATCTCGCTCTCAGTGGAGGAGAAGGTGGAAATAGGCCGCCAGCTCGCGAGGCTCAAGGTGGACGTCATCGAGGCCGGCTTCCCCATTACCAGCGAGGGTGACTTCGAGTCGGTCAGTCGCATCGCAGCCGAGGTCAAGGGGCCCCGGATAGCTGGCCTCGCGCGCATCCACGAGCGGGACATCGAGCGGGCGTGGGAGGCCGTGCAGTGGTCCGATAGGCCACGCATCCACACCTTTGTCGGCACCAGTGACCTGCACATCGAGCACCAGATGCGCTCGAACCGCGAGGATATCCTCATGCGCGCCGGCGAGGCCGTCGCCTTCGCCAAAAACCTCTGCGAGAACGTCGAGTTCTCCCCGATGGACGCCACGAGGACGGATATAGGATTCCTCTCCGAGGTCGTCGCGGCGGCCGTCGAGGCGGGGGCGGATGTCGTCAACATCGCTGACACGGTCGGCTACACCACGCCGGTCGAGTTCGCGAGGTTTCTAACCGCGCTCCAGAAAAAGGTGCCAGGACTCACAGACCGCGTATTGTCGGTACACTGCCACGACGATTTGGGAATGGCGGTGGCGAACTCGCTCGCGGGGGTCGAGGTCGGGGCGGGTCAGATTGAGGTCGCGGTAAATGGCATAGGGGAGCGGGCCGGGAACGCCTCTCTCGAGGAGGTCGTGATGGCGCTCGCCACGCGCGGCGACCACTACGGCGTCGAGGTCGGCGTGCAAACGAATCAGCTCGCCAACACGAGCCGCATGATCTCCAACATCACGGGCTACGAGGTACCGCCGAACAAGGCCGTCGTGGGGCGTAACGCCTTTTTGCACGAGTCCGGCATTCACCAGGACGGCGTCCTGAAGGACCGGCGGACGTTCGAGATCATGACGAAGGAGGACATCGGGCTCGAAGGCACCAACATCTTTCTAGGCAAGCACTCGGGCCGCCACGCCCTTAAGGACGCCCTCGAAGAGCTCGGCTACGTCATCGAGGGCGAGACGCTCAAGCGGGCTTTCAAGCGCTTCAAGGAGATAGCCGACCACAAAAAGACCGTCACAGCCGCCGACCTCGAGGCCATCGCCGCGGACGAGGTCGGCTCCTTCGAGGGCAAGTTCGTGATGGAGTCGTTCCGGGTCGTGGCCGCGACGGGCCGCCAGAGCCGGGCCGCGGTCACCATCTCCCACGCCGAGCACGGTACCTTCGAGGCCGAGGCCGAAGGAGAGGGTCCCGTGGACGCCGTCTTTCGGGCCATCGACGCTGCCACTAACATCAAGGGCCGCCTCACGGACTTCCGCATCGACGCCGTCACCGGCGGCAAGGACGCCCTAGGCGAGGTGCGCGTCTCCGTGGAGTTCGAGGGCAGCGAGTATGCCGGTCGCGGTCTCTCTCAGGACGTCGTCGAGGCCGCCGCCCGCGCCTACGTGAGGGCGGTCAACGTCTACACCGCCGGCATGGTAAGGACCGCGTGGGACACGACGGTAGCACCGTAGCGACCCCGGCTAGACAGGGCCCCGCACCTCCGGGCTACAGGCGGTTGGACGGCGAGGTCCCGATGCTCCACGCCCCGCAGCTGGCGGGGCTGACGCGGGAGATCCGAAACTACGTGACGCAAGGCTCCGGTGCTCTCGCGAAGATTTTGGACGAGGAGCCGCCGGATCTCGCGGCGCTCGTCGTGGCGGACGAGGACTGGGAAG
>DASQVA010000345.1:0-17294 GCA_035641035.1 Rubrobacter sp.
TCGCCCGCCTGCACCTTTATGCGGCAGCACTACATATTGTCGCCGGTTTACGCGCTCATGACAACGAAAAGGATCGTGACTCAACGTTCAACAGCTTGCTATGCAGGAGCGTGCAAGCGAACTTCCGAGAACACCTGTTCCACGCCGTTGGATGAATAACGTCTCGAGGGTGCCTTGGATGCAGGCCGATAGCATCATGTACGCAGAGTCGTAGGACCTGCTGGGGAAAGCGGGTCGGAAAGGGACACAGGCGTGTACGCGAGGGTGCCCACGGCTGAGGTGCAATTAGGCAAGGTAGAGGAGGTGGTCTCCGTCTCCAGGGACTCCATCCTACCGGCCGCCAAGCAGCAACAGGGCTACGAGGACGGACTCTAGCACATGCAGCGCGGCTACGAGGAACTGTACAACGGCTAGAAGAGCTAGAAGAGAGGTGCTGCGATGAGCAAGTTCGTGTTGGTGCATGGCGGGTAGAACGGGGGCTGGTGCTGGGAGAAGGTGGTTCCCCTGCTGGAGGAGGCCGGTCATGAAGTGGAAGCGCCGGACCTCCCTGGTCTCGGTGAGGACCGGACGCTGATCCCAAAAGTCTCGTTACAGAGCTCTGCGGACCGGATCTCTCAGGTGCTGGACGCGAGACCCGAGCCGGTCGTGCTCGTCGGGCACAGCAATGGCGGCATAATCATCAGCCAGGCTGCGCAGCAACGTCTCGACAAGGTAAAGCTGCTCGTTTACCTGGCCGCGATCCTGTTGCAGCCAACAGGCTACTTTCTCTTGCTCGCTTGCGCCCGTGCTGCGGAGCACGGTTGTCTTGCAGGATCGATGATGCTTCCCCCCGGGAGTCTAAGGCTCTTTCCTCTGCCGCCTCGAAACCTTCGGGGTCCGAGATGTGGTGAATGATACCGACGTGCACGTGCCTCCTCCCTTCCGATCCGCCCAGAACCGACAGATTAGCAACCCTTTCCGCCGTGGGATTGATGCCACCTACCGAGGCTCGGTGCGAGGTTCGCGAGCCGTGTGGACATCCTATCGAATATCAGGAGGTTCGGGACGCCGTTCAAGATTGTTACGGTCCCGGAAGCCCGCATCGCCCTCTCGCGCATACCCACAAGGTAACTACTGGGCCTTTCTACCTCACGGCGGGGACTGTAATCCGAGGCGCTGCTAATGCGGATGGTGTACAGCACTCCTCGATCCCAACCCACGCGTCGAAGGATCCCTTGTCTTGCCAGCCCGTCACGACAAGGACCTCGTCCTCCGCGTCGGACTTGAGGACCTTCATGCAGACAAACCCCTGGAATCCCAGCTCATGACCGCGGCTTTCGGCGAAGCGCTCCACGATCCGGTCGGCGGCCCCGTCCTTGACGGCGAGACGATTGACGATCGCTATCATCGGGCGACCACGATGCCGCTGCCGCCGACGCGTTTGGCCATCTTAAGTGCCTTTAAAGTCTCCGCCATGAGCGCTCCGGGGCTCGCCCCGTGCACCGGGTACTCGGCCACCCCGGCGTCCACCTCGAAGTCGCCAGGGTCGTTCGCCAGCAGATCCAGGACTCGCTCAGCCACGCGGTAGGCGCCTTCGCTCCCCTCGCCGGGCAGAATGACGCAGACCTCGTCATCCCCGAAGCGCGCGTGGACCGAGCCTTCCGGCGCGGACTCCTGCACGGCCTCCGCAAGCCTGCGCAGGACCCGCCGGGCGCGCTTGACCCTCCCTGCCGCGACAGTCTCCGTGAAGTCGGCGACGTCGAAGACCGCCACGGAGAACCGCTCGTTCGAGGCAACGGCCTGCGGTAAGAGCAGCCGGTTGAGCTGGTCCCGGTCCGGCAACCCGGTCACGAGGTCGGTCGCTGCGGCCCGGCCGAGGGCCTGTTCCATCTCGCGCCGCACGATGGCGTCGAAGGCTTCAAGACCCGTCTCGGTGGCCCAGTCTGACGCCTGCATCAACTTTACGAAGAAGCGCGAGGCCTCGCCGCCGTGGATCTCAGAGAGGTCCACTCCTTCCTCCACCGAGCGCCAGATGCACCGCCGCAACACCATGTAATCTTCGATGACCCCAACCGCGTCCCGGCCCACCTCGTGCTGGGTCTCGGCAATCCCGGTGACCAACGCGCGGGACGCCCCGCCCCGGCTGAAGGTGTCTACGGTCTCCGGACTCTGTAAGAACGCGACGAAGGCCACGACCAGTTTCTCCATACCAGTGGCCATCCGCGCGCGGGCTTCGTCGTCCAATCCCTCCATACTGTCCTGCCAGCAGCTCAGAATGCCGGCCAGATCTTCGTTGATGCGGTCCGAGATCCTGGGTGTGCCATCCATGTCCTTCAGTATAACCGTGCCTGGGAATCGGTACCCGAAACCAACGACTTCGCACAGTCTATGAGGGCGCCGGATGCAACTTTTTTGCGGCGGCGTGCGTATACAATCTTGCAGCGGCAACTGGAGGCGAATGCTTACACGGAGGTAGCGAGCTAGAAGTTTAGGGAACTTATTTTCGCGGTAGATTAATAGTAGTTTCTAAAACTAATTTCAGGTAGCATTGGTATTTCGTGAGGAGGGTGTTTTGAAGGCGAATTTACAGAAGATCAAGGAAAGCCAGAAGCCGGCGCGGGAGTCGGAGACGCCGGAGCTCCTGGCTAAGTACCTGGCGCACATCGGACAGGGTCACCTCTTGACACACAGGGAGGAGATAGAGCTCAGCAAGAGGGCTAAGGCCGGCGACGGGCGCGCCCGGCAGAGGCTGGTCGAGAAGAACCTCAGGCTCGTGGTCAGCGTCGCCAAGAAGTATCGCGGGTACGGACTTCCGTTCGAGGATCTCATCCAGGAGGGCAACATAGGCCTCATGAAGGCGGTAGAGAAGTTCGATCCCGACAGGGGCTTTCGGTTCTCGACGTACGCGACGTGGTGGATCCGCCAGGCCGTGCAGCGGGCCGTCGCCGACAAGGGCCGCACCATTCGTGTCCCCGTGCACATGACCGAGAAGATCCGGAAGGTCAGCCGGGCAATAAGTGAGTTGGCCCTAGATCTCGAGCGCGAGCCCTCCGAGGACGAGGCCGCCGCGCACCTCGGGTGGGACCCCGACGAGGTCCGCCTCACGATGAGGGCTATGCCGGACGCTACGAGCCTCGACCAGCCGGTCTCCAGCGAGGACACCGCCTCCCAGCTCGGCGACTTTATCGAGGATGACAAGGTCTCCGACACCCCGGACACAGTGATGCGGGAGATGGAGACCGCGCACCTGAAGGAGGCCATAGAGCGTCTGCCCGAGAGGGTGCGCTACGTGCTGGTCAGGCGCTACGGCCTCGACGACCGCGAGCCGGCTACCCTCGCAGAGCTCGGCGACGAGTTGGACATCTCGCGGGAGAGGGTCAGGCAGCTGCAGCGAGAGGCCGAGCGCATACTTAAGGGCGGCGAGTACGGCCGCGTGCTGCGCGACGCTGTAGCCTAGTACGTTCGCTGCAGCAGAGAGATCGGGCCTCTCGATCCCTCTGCGCGCCCCGGCGCCCCCCGCTTTGCTAGTCTGTGGGGGTGTGAAGGATAACCCTCTCCTATTCCTATCTGGAGTGGCTTTCGCCCTCTTCTCAGCGGCAACCAGCGTTCGGCTGCTCCACTCGCTGGACGTTCGGGTCCTCAACGCGGCACAGAGTCGGACGTCGGGGGTTCTAGATGCGGTTGGCACGGTCTTCTCCGTAGTGGGTGGGGTCGAGTTCGTCGGGGTGGCGGCGGTCGCGCTAGCCACCGGGTTGGCGCTAGCCGGCCGGCGCGCTCTGGCGGGACGGTTTCTCACGACGCTCTTGGCGACGGGGTTGGTTGAGCTCGTCCTCAAGGCGATGCTACCGCAGGTCCCAGTGCCTGACGGGACGGTGCGCACGCCGGACCCCTCGATGTTCGACATCGATACCCCCTATTCGTACCCGAGCGGCCACGTGCTACGGTCCGTTATCTTGCTGGGCGCCCTTTGCATTCTTTGGCCGCGCCCGCCCGTACGGGTCGTCATCCTCCTACTGCTGGTCTGCTCCACCGCGAGCAGGGTCTACCTCGGGACTCACTGGCCATCGGATGTAATCGGGGGCGTCCTGCTTGGCGTGGCCGGACTCGCGTGGGCCTTCGGGGAGCGGCCAGCGGTCGGCCCCCAAATTATCGACCAAAGTCGCCAGTAGAGCTGAGGGCTGATCGGCATTCCGATCGAAAGGAGAAACCCGTGGAGGTTACCGTCGTGGGATCCGGCACGGTCGTGCCACGTTTGCAGAGGCGGCAAAGCTGCGTTGTGGTCCGCGCTGGCGGGGGGACGCTCGTCTTCGACCTTGGATCGGGTGCGGTTCGCGGCATGGTTCGGGCGGACCTCGACCCGTTCGCGGTGGATCGCATCTTCTTCACCCACTTCCATCCCGACCATACGGTCGACGTCGTCCCCCTGCTCTTCGGTATCAACTACGGGGCTGAAGAGAAGCGCAGCCGTTCCTTACACGTAACGGGTCCCGAGCCCTTCGGGCGCTTCTGGGGCTCGGTGATGGACGTCTGGGGAGAATGGATGGCCGGCGATTACCCTACTCTCGTCTCCGAGCTGCCCCACGAGTGCCCCTCGCCCCTCGATCTGTCCGGCTGCCGGCTCTCGTGGGCGCCGGCGGAGCATCGTCCCGAGAGTATCGCTTACCGGCTCGACACCGACAGCGGGGCGTTCGTGTACACCGGCGACACCGAGTACAGCGAGTCCGTGGTAGAGCTGGCTCGCGGCGCCCACACCCTGCTGATCGAGTGCTCCTTTCCCGACAACGCCCCCGTCCCGGGGCACCTGACACCCTCCGGCGTCGCGCAGGTCGCCAGAGAGGCGGGCGTCCGGCGAGTCGTCCTCACCCACCTCTACCCCGCGGTGGCCACCGATCTCGTCGCATCAGAGGTCGGCCGCGGCTACGACGGCGAGGTCGTCGTAGCCGAAGATGGTATAAGGATCGATGTTTAGAGGACGGCGTATTTGCTGGATATCGGTTGCGCCCGCTGCGTAGACGTGCTGATTCACACTATTAGTATTTCCTGTTCATATCTATGTCATCGCCCTTTCCGAGGGGTGCTCGGAGGTTTGGCAGTGGCCGTTAGTCCTCGAGCTCATCCTCAGGTTGAGATGGGAGAACTCGGAGGCGTCCCCCAGGCCCAAGGTGTGAGTGTGCTCTTGAGTCATCGTGGACTCTACGTACTAGCGCCCGCGGCAAGAGCCGGTCACCTTCGCGGTCCAGCCGTAGGCTGACTTGTTCAGCCGGACGTCGACAGAGTCGATCCTATCCGTCCGATCCTGGATCCAGACCTGCACGCACGTCTTCCCAGTGTAGCCGCCGGGCAGCACACCGAAGCTGACCACGCTGTTGTGGTCGTTGATTTTGCAGACGCCACGGGTCACTACCACCGGTCCCTGCCACCGGTCCCTGTCATCGGTCCCTATATTGACCGACTGTCCGGTGACGCCTAGGTACCGCAGCACGGCGGACACGGCGTCCGAGACGCCGCAAGCGTCCCGCACCCCGCTGACGTTGGCGCTGGCCCGTCCCACCGCCCCAGAACTGCAAGCTTCGACATATGGGAGGGAATGCTCTTACCGTTGAAGAACCACCGGATGTAGTTGCGGCGACGACCGCGTGCTCGCGAGTGCCTACGCCAGAGTGCCTACGCCAACTACACCGACGTTGTGCAGGGCAGGTCTGGCTTCGAAGGGATCAACAAGACGGACGGGGACACACGCGACACGATTGAGGCTAGAGACGCGACTACTGCATCGTGGACTGCAGGACCGAGGGGGGCTCGGGCTGCACCAGGGCCACCGTCTATTAGGCGAAACGATGTAGGCCCGCTCCGGGGAAAGGGCGACCGCTCCATCCTTACGGGGCCGGCATCCAGTTTCGTGCTGGCAACGACGTAGCCTTGCAGAGCCAGGTGTTGCCTGGCTCTGCAAGGCGGTTACGGGTAGCTTAGGTCTGGGTAGTTTAGGAGCAGTTAGCGCAGCGGCCGTGCAATGTTATCTCGTGCCAGCCCGTGACGAAGCCGGTCTCCCGCTCAACCTGCAACGCCAGGTACTCCATGAGCTCCTCATTGAATTCGATGACGGAACCGCACTCCTGGCAGCGGGCATGGTGGTGCATTCGCTCGGTCACCAGCTCGTAGCGCGAGTATCCCTCGCCGAAGTCCTCTTTGCGCACTATGTCGAGCTCGTTCAACAGGTCGAGCGTGCGGTAGACTGTGGAGAGGCCGAGCTCAGGATGCTCCCCTTTTACCCGGTCGTAGATCTCCTCCGCCGACAGGTGCCGCTCTCCTTCGATCTCGCGCACGATTATGCGCCGCTGGTTCGTGAGCCGGTAGCCCCTGGCCCTGAGTATCCGCTCGAACTCCAGCATGGCCACAGTGTAGTCCCGCCTCACACCAGTATCAAGAATTGATACTATGCGGTCTCCTCAACTTGTCCACCGGGACTTAGGCAAGGCCACCGGTTACGGTTGGTCCGGGTTCTACAGAGGCCGGAGTGCCTGGCCACTCGCACGGACTCAGCTACTGGAAGACGTCTTGGTAAGAGTTTTCGGATTCGTTCCGAAGGTGGCCTTGCGGCCGCCGGGCCACCAGTTCCAGTCGCCAAGGATGCGCATGGTGGCCGGGACGAGCAGGATTCGGATTATCGTCGCATCCACGAACACGGCGACGGCGAGGCCCAAGCCCACTGCTTTGGTGAGAATGATCCCGGTGAACGCAAAGGCGCCGGTGACGACGATGATGATCGCCGCCGCGGAGGTGATGATGCCGGCTGTAGCGACAAGCCCCTTGGAGACGCTCGCGGTGTTCGAATCCCCGTTCTCGTAGGCCTCCCTAATGCGGGAGAGCAGGAAAACCTCGTAGTCCATCGAGACCCCGAAGATAGTGCAGAACATCAAGATCGGAAGCGTCGCGTCCACGAACCCTAGAGGGGTGAAGTTCAGCAGGCCGGAGAGGTTCCCGTCCTGGAAGACAAAAACTACGGCCCCGAAGCTCGCAGTTAGGCTCAGGATGTTCACGATGACCGCCTTGAGCGGGATAAAGATGGAGCGGAAGGTGATCAGCAGGATCAGGTATGTCGCCCCGATCACGAAGGCGGCGGCAAGGGGCGCCTTGCCGTAGAGGCTGCCTATAAAGTCTTTCTGTCCGGCGGAGAGCCCACCCACCAGAAAGCTCGTTCCCTCGGGTGCTTCGACCGCACGCACCGCGTCCACGGCGCCGTAGGCGTCTTGGGTGTAAGGATTGGCCTCCGTCACCGCCCGGATCAGGGTCCTCTCCCCCACTACGTAGGAGTCTATAGCACTCTGCAGCTCCTGGGATTCCCTGGCCGCCGGGAGCTTCAAGAAGTTCGCCACCCCCTCGGGCGTGTCCCGTCCGTTCGCGGAGAGTCCTTCCGGCAATTCCGGCACCCGGCGGTCCACCTCCGCCGCGACGCGCCGCTTGACCTCGGCCCTGATGCGGCTCTCGGCATTGCGTACCTCTTCGGCCACCCGCGGCTCGACCGCAGCCCGGACTTGCTCCTCGGTCCCGGGCGGAACCCCCCCCGAGGCAGTTTCTATCTGCGAGAGCTGCCGCTCAACTATCTCTTCGGTCTTCCCCCTGATCTGCTCCTCGATCTGCTGCCGGACCAGGTCGTCTACCCGGCCAGCGGCCTCCCTTTGAGCTTCCTTTCGGGCGTCGACGACGCGGGTGGCGTACTCCCCCGCCGCGGTCGCTCCCACCGTGTAGACGCTCTCCACGTGCGAGACCCCCTCAGCGTCGCGGATGCTCTCGCCGAGCTCCCTCGTGCTGGCGAGCCCCTTCTCGCCGAGCGGGTCTTCTGAGACGGTAGCGACCACCTCCATCGGGTTGAGGGCAGCGTACTCGAAATTCTCCTTCAGGATGTCGTCCCCGGCGCGCGACTCGTACTTCTCCGGGAGGACGCTCGCCTCCGGGATGCCAACCTTTATATGGGACACGGGATAGAGCAGGGAGCCTAGGATAGCGGCGACCAGCAGGATCACGAGCACCGGGTGGCGCATCACGACGTCGGCGCTCCTGCTCCACAAGCCCGTCCCTGGCGCGCGCCGCTGGCGCCGGATGGAGAGCAGGTTGACGCGGTAGCCGAGGATGCCGAGGAAGGCCGGCAGGAGCGTCAGGGCGGCCGACACCGAGACGAAGACCACCACGACGCCGGCCACCCCGATCGAGCGCATGAACATGAACGGGAAGAAGAGCAGCCCCGAGAGGCCGATCAGGACGGCCGTACCGGAGAAGAAGATGGACCGGCCTGCGGTCGCGACCGTACGCGGCACCGCCTCCGCTGGCGGAAAGCTTTCGAGTTCCTCCCTGAAACGGCTTACGAAGAAGAGGGCGTAGTCGATACCAAGTCCCAGGCCAAGCATCGTAGAGAGGGTCAGGGTAAAAACGGACATGTCGTAGAAACCGGCGATAAAGTACAGTGCGGCGAGCGAGGTCAGGACGCTAGCGCCCCCGATCAGGACCGGCACCCCGGCGGCGACCAGCGTGCCGAACGCGAACACAAGTATGACCACCGCGAACGGGAAGGCGTACTTCTCGGCGCGCTTGACATCTTGATTGCTCGCCTGTTCCAGGTCCTGGTAGACGGCTGGAGCCCCCGTCACGTAGGTCTCAAGCTCATCGGAGCGGACCCTGGTGCGGACCTCCTCAACGACGTTGCGGGTCTCGTCTATGGAGACGTTGAAGGCGATCACCGCGTAAGACCTCTTTCCGTCCTTCGAGATGAATCGCTCGTCTTCGGAGTCGGCGTACGACGCCACGTACCGGACCTTGTCAAGCTTACGCACCTCTTCCAGCGCGCGTTCCTGGCTCGTCTGAAACTCTTCACTCCGTGCGGGCGTGCCGTCGCCCTCAAAGACCACAGTCAGGGTCGCCGGAGAGAGCTCGAACTCCTCGGACATCAGGCGTTGCACCCGCTCAGCCTCGGAGTCGGAACCCTCGAATCCGCCGCCCTTTAGCCGCCCCGAGAGGTCCGGGGCGAAGAACACGCTCGTGAGGAGAACAACGCCCCAGATCAGTAAGAAGGCCCACCGGAAACGGTATGCGAAGATGCCGATGAGGTGGAACATCCTCACCCTGATAGACGAACCTCTCTAGCGGGCCTCTTCATCGGAAATATGTTACTGGACGCGGGGGCCTCGAATCGTGTTCGCTTACACCAAGCGGCGCGGGTTCCCGTCGTCAGACTCCGGCGGATGCAGGCGTCTTACGGGGCAGGCTAAGGGTGAGGATGAATCCGAGCACAGGGAGGGCGGCCACCGCTAGCATCGCGGTCGGGAGGCCCGACCTGTCGGCCAGGAGCCCGAGCAGCGGGGCCCCGACCCCGCCAAGGCCGATGGAGAGGCCCATAGTGACTCCGGCGGCGAGCCCGATGCGGCCCGGGAGGTACTCCTGTCCCATGACGACGGTGACGCCGAAGGTCCCTACGGTGGCAGCGCCGGTCAAGGCGAGCAGGACCATGCCCACGTACGGCCCTGAGAGGGTGAAGCCTAGAATCAGTGGCGGAAGGGCGAGCATGGAGGCCGCGACGATCGCGCGCCTCCCGAACCGGTCGGCGAGGGGACCCATGATCAGGGTCCCCGCGGCCCCGCCGAAGAGCATCACCGTGAGCGCGGTGTTTCCGAAGGCCGGCGACGTGTCGAGGACACGCTCGTAGTAGGAGGCAACGAAGGCCACGAGCCCGAAGTACACAAAAGAGCGAACCGCAACGACCCCGATCATGCGGGCGAAGGGCCCCCAGTGCTCCGGGGCCGGGTCTTCTTTTTCGTTCCCGGCCTCTCCGGGCGCGAAGCGGAGCATGCGCGGGACCTCGTAGAAAAGCGTCGCTGCCATGAGGGCGGCGGGCAGCGCGAGGAAGAGCGTCCCAGGCAGGCCAAAGAACAGGACGAGCGGCGTTGCGACCACCGGGCCGAGGGCGAAGCCGGCGTTGCCGCCGACAGAGAAGAAGCTCATCCCCCTGGCCCGCCGGGATCCGGAGACGTAGTTGGCGAACCGCGCGGACTCTGGATGGAAGGCGGCCACCCCGATTCCGCTCACGACTATGCAGAGGAAGATCTGGAGGTAGCCGGGGACCACCCCCACGAGCGCCATCCCGACCCCAGCCAGCATCACGCCGAGCGGCATGAGGGCCGGTATCGGGAGCCGGTCGGAGAAGACGCCGAAGAGCGGCTGCACCACCGAGGAGCTCACCGTCGCGGCGAACACCAGCGCGCCGGCAGCGGTCAGGGAGATGCCCCGCTCTGAGATCAGGAAAGGCAACAACGCCGCCACAGCCCCCTGGTTAAGGTCCGTGAACAGGTGCCCGGCAGACAGCGCGCCCATCGCCCGCCGGTCCACGCCCTTGCCGGAGACCTCGCTCAACCCCAACCCTTCTCTAGACGACCGACGAAGATGATGCTACCAATCCTCAGAGATCTCGTACGGTGCCAGCGCCCAGACCCTGTCAGCACGACGCCCAGAGAGAGAGCGCCCCATCTCCTCCACTGCATCCCAGGCGGCTTCGACGGGATTCCCCGGGGCCGGACGACCGGTGCGGGGACCCGAGATGCGAACCAGCACCGCCGGCACGTCGCGCCCGATCCTGCCGAGCTCGACGGCTTTGCGTAAAGCTTCGCGGAAACCACCGATCTCGTCCACGAGCCCGATCTTCAGCGCCTCCTCCCCGGTCCAGACGCGCCCGCCGGCGACGTCTTCGAGATCACGCGGCTCGATCTCGCGGCCGCGGGCGACGCGGTCTTTGAACTCGTCGTAAACGAGCCGGACCTGGCGCTCCAGCACCCGCAACTCGTCGGGGGTCGGACGGCGACTCGGGTCGAGAAGCCCGGCGCGCGCCCCACGGTCTATGGAGGCGGGGTTGATGCCGAGTTTCCCGTAGAGGCCGTCGGCGACCGGCCGCACCATCAGCACCCCGATGGAGCCGGTAACGGTGTTGCGCCGGGCGACGACGTGGTTTGCGGGTGCCGACACATAGTAGCCGCCCGAGGCGGCGACGTTACCCATCAAGACGACCACGGGTTTCTTTGCCCGGATGCGCTCGACCTCGCGCCAGATCAGATCCGAAGCCAGCGCGTCGCCCCCCGGCGACTCTACATGGAGCAGGACCGCCGCGACCCGCCGATCTTTCTCCGCCACCCGCAACGCCGCGACGACCGACTCGCTTCCCGCCTGCTCCCCACCCAGAAACGGCAGCGGCACCGGCAATTTTTTGCTCTTCCCCCGCACTATGGACCCCGACACTTTCACGAGCCCGACCCGCCGCCGTAGACGTCTGCGGTAAGGCACCCGTAAGGTCCTCCTAGCCGCGTTCCACTCCGAGAGCCTGACCCGCCGCCCGTCCGACCCGAGCCTCTGGGGCAGCTCGTCCTCGTAGCACACGCCGTCGAGTAGGCCTTCGGCGAGGGCATCCCGCGCGCCGTAAGGGGCGCGGTCTATCGCGGCGCGCGCCTCTTCCGGGGAGAGGTCTCGGCCTTGGCAGATGGCCCGGGTGAGCTCTTCGTAGCGGCGGTCCAGGAGGCGTTCGATCTGCTCGCGCGACTCGCGCGAGAAGTCGTCTCGAACGAAGGGGTCCCCGGCGGTCTTGTACGGCGAGACGGCGACGACCTCGGCCTGTAAACCGAAGCGGTTCATAACGTCCTTAAAAAAGTTGACCCTGACGCGCGCCCCGGTCACGTTCAGGGTGGCGAGCGGGGTCGCTAAGATCTCGTCGGCGGCGCAGGCCAGGTAGTAGGAGCGCGTATCCACGCCGTCGGCCAGGTAGGCCACGACCCGGCCGCCCCCCTCGCGGAACGCGAGTAGCTCCCGGCGCAACTCCTCTAGGGCGGCCCATCCGGCGTCGAGGTCGCGGACGCGTAGCACAATCCCGCGCGTGCGACCGTCGGCGGCGATGCGGTGCAGCCGGACGCGCACTCCTTCGAGGGTGGTCGGGCCAAGACCGGGCGAGAGGCGCCGACGCAGGAAACCCACCGGCGACTCGAACTCGGGCAACGCACCCCCGGCCTCGATCCACACGTATCCCGGAGGTCGGCCGAGCAGGCGCACGCGGGCGTTGCGCACGAAGCGCCAGAGGTTGATCAGAGCGTCGACGAAGGGCGACATCTAGGGGCTATGGTACACCGCAGCACGAAAAACGACGTATGATAAACTTGAAAATAGGAATGGTTACTGATCACGCAACGACAACAGAGGACATGGCCGGCACACCTGAGGGCGGCATCAGGCAGAAGTTCCGCAGGTCGGGCTACACCTTGACCTCCCAGCGCCGGGCTGTTCTGGAGGCGCTTTCGGAGGCGAAGGGACACCCTTCGGCCGAGGACGTTTATTTGATCGTCAAGAAGAAGAACCCGCGCGTGGCGCTCGGCACGGTCTACCAGGCGCTCTCGGTGTTGGAGGAGATCGGGGTGATCGGCTCCAAGCACTGGTCGGAGTCTCCGACGCGCTACGACCTGAACGTAGAGCCACACCTGGATATCCGGTGCGAGCGCTGCGGCGAGGTCTCCGAGATACCCGGCGTCGAGTTCGCCGGCCTCCGACAGCGCATCCGCGATAACACCCCTTACGAGGTCACCCGTACGACCGTGGTGGTCGAGGGCCTCTGCCCCGCCTGCAGAAAGGACGAGTAGCCACCGCCGCCAGTAAGCCCGGTCCGCCGGTTCCGGGTGAGTCTGCACCGTTGGTGCTTCGTAGCCGGGATACCCTTTCGTCATGCGCTGCACCGGACCATTACCGGGCGTGCGCCAGGAGTTACCCTTTCTTCGGGCCAAAGGTGATCCGGCAGGGACTACGAGGGTAGAGTGACGCGGCGTGACCCACAGAAGGGGCGAGCGTGGACGAGGATCCCAGGCGCACCGTAGCGGAGCTCGCGAAGGGCATGGAGGCGACGGGCGCCCTCATCGAGAGCCTCGAAGAGGAGGCGGCGAACCTCCGGCGCGACCTCGAGCGCGCGACCGCCACCCTGAGGACGGCCCAGGTGGAGGTTGCCTCGAGCGCGGGCATGCTTGAAGTGGGGGGACGGGCCCGAGCCCGAGCGCAGAGAGAGCTGGAGGCCCTGCGAGCCGAGAACTCCGACCTCAAGAGGCGGCACTCCGACGAACAGCTTCGGTTGAGCAACGAGCATATCAACGAGCTGGCCGCGGTGTGGCACAGGCTAGAAGAGCAACGCCGCCTCGACGTGGAGGCCGCCTCCTCAGAGACACGCCTCGACGATCTCAAAGAAGAGTTTCGCAGGGAGCGCGAGGCCCTGGAGGTACGGCATCACGGGGAGGTCGAGACCCTCAAACAATCCCCCGAACAGTGGGAGGAGCGGCTGCGGATAGGCTACTGGGTGCAGGAGGAGCGCCACGCGTCCGAGCTCGAGGCCGTCCGCCGGGAAGCCGAGGAGAGGATAGGCGAGCTGGAAAGCTTGCTCGAAGAGAGCGTCGAGCGGAGGGTCGCCGAGGCGAAGAGCGCCTCCGCCGAGGTCCAGGAGGCCACGTTGCGAGCGCTAAGGGACGCGGAGGCGGGCCGAAAACTGGAGCTCCAAAAATAATCCTACCGGGCGGTGATCGAGACCCACCAGGCGGAGATAAAGTCGTTGCGCGAAGAGCTCGAGGTGGCATGCCGGGAGGCGGAGGAACTTCCCAGGAAGGAGCTTCGGGAGGTCAAGGCGTTCGCCGAGAGTCGGGAACGCGAGCTGCGTAAGACGCATGAGAGCAGGCTCGCGGATGTGAAAGGCGGATGCCGAACGCAAGGTCGCGGCGATACAGGCCCAGCGGGAGGCGGGCAACCGGGCGCTGCGGGCCCGCCACGAGGAGGAGACCGCGCGGCTACGGCGCGGGTACGAGCAGCGTCTCGCCCAAGAAGACGAGCACAGAAAGTCCGAGACTTGGGCGATTGAGGTGCGGATGGAGGAGTGCAAGATCCAGCGCGACGCTGAGCTACGAACTTTCACTGCCCGCCTCAAGGAGCTTGAGGGCGCCCGGCTCGCCCAGAGATTTTCCGCCGAGGAAGACCTGGAGCGGGTCGTGGGGCAGTTCGGCGCTGAGATCTCCACTTACGAGAACCATGTCGCCGACCTGCAAGAGGCCTTGCAAGAATCCGAAACGCATAGGGAAGACCTGGAGCGGCAGCTCGCCGCCCTGAGTTCCGGCCCCGCGGGCAGCGAGTCCTCCGACGGGCTACCCGACGAAGAGCGGGCGACGCAAGACGAGCCGGCCGAAGCCCTTAGGGGGATCGAAACCGAGAGGATCTTGGCAAAGGAGAGGATACAGGACCTCGAAGTCCAGCTGCGCGAGGCACGGCAGGGGAGCCGGCGCACCGCCGAGCACCTAGAGAGCGGCCTGGAGAGCCTCAACCGGCTCTCTGACCCCGAACGCCGACTTAGGGAAGGGATCTCACTGTTCAATGCCAGCGAGCACACCCGCACCGTCGCCTCCATCTCAAAAGCCCTCGGTCTCCCGCGAGTCCACGCCGGGCTGGACGAGGGTACCCCAGGAAGGCCGACGCTCACGTTCCTATGGGGCGACATGGCCCGGCGCCGCTACGTCTCCGATCCGACGGAGGATATCAATGAGCCTAAGGTCTATCTCGCCGGGGCCGGCGACGTACCCTCCAAGATCGACGAGTCGCGCCGCCAACCCAACGCCCGCATGGACTCCAGGGGGCGGCTGACGCTCGGCGTTCAGGCCCGCTAGAGAACCCTGCGCTGGCGGCGGACGACCTTCTGGGTTTGGGCGTAGAGCCCCTCTCCCCTGAGCCCCCCGACGTAGGAGGCCACCGCCGAGATGAGCAGGAAGACGCCGGCGAGCACTACGCTCCGCGTGCCGTCGAGGCCCGGCAGGAGGCCTTCGCCCGTAGCCAGGTTGAGGCTAGCCGAGAGTACGACGGCCGCCGGAACGACGAGAACCCCGTGTAAGCGACGCCGGGTGGGCGCCTTGTAGGCGGCAATCATGCCCCCGAAGTAGAAGGAGAACGCCGCCACGAACAACAAAAGCGGCAGGATGACCGGAACAGCCAGGGACCTCTCGACCTCCAGCCCCAAGACCGCCGAGAGTACGGGTGCCAGTATGCCGCCAACCACGAGTAGCGCGAGCAGGAGCGCCAACAGCATGCCAACCCCTACCGCGACGATACTTCTCATACACAGCAATTCTAACAGTCGCCTCGCCGACCCACGTGGGCGGGTTCACGCTGTGCAAGGGCCCGCTTGTAGGACACCGCGCAGCGTAGTACGCTCACGCCTCGTGAGCCTGCGCAGACCAAGTATCCTCTCCCGCAAAGAATTCCTGAAGCTCTCCGGCGCCGGGGTGGTCGGGGCGTCGTTACTCGGCGCCACGGGATGCGACCTCACCGAGCGCATTCGTAGCACCCCGCCGCGGGGCAAACCCGGCACCAACGTTGTGCTGGTAATCATAGACAGCCTCAGGAAGGACCACGTCGGGGCCTACGGCAACGACTGGATAAAGACCCCCAACCTCGACGCCCTGGCCAAGGACAGCTTGCTCTTCACCCGGGCCTACCCGGAGTCGATCCCGACCATCTGCGCCCGCAGGGCTATACACACGGGTACGCGGACCTGGCCTTTTAGGGACTGGGTCCCGCCCAAGGGCGAGGACATAATCCTCCAGGGTTGGCAGCCGATCCCGAACGAGCAGACCACCCTGGCGGAGATGATGCGAGCCGCCGGCTACGGCACCTACTTCGTCACCGACAACATGCACCAGTACAAGCCGTCCTACAACTTCCACCGCGGCTTCGACGCCTACGACTTTTTCCGCGGCCAGACCACCGACAACTACCAACCGATCTGGACCTACCCGCCCGAGAAGGTGAACCAGGCCCTCATGAAGGGCAACGTGCCTGCGATGACGGGCCAGATGCGTCAGTATTTCGCCAACGTGCAGGCCAGGCAGACCGAGGCGGACTGGTTCGCCCCGCAGGTCTTCACCCGGGCCTCTGAGGTGCTCGAGACCGTGAGCGAGGGCGGACCGTTTTTCCTGACGGTGGACGTTTACGACCCGCACGAGCCCTGGGACCCGCCCGAGGAGTACGTAAAGATGTACGACGACGAGCCCTACAGCCTGAAGGAGCCCTTCTCGGTTATCTACGGTCCGAGCGATTACCTGCTGGAGCGGGAGCTCCAGCGGATGAAGGCCCGGTATTCGGGTGAGCTCACGATGATGGACCGCTGGCTCGGCCGCTTCCTGGACAAGATGGAGGAGCTGAACCTCTTCGAGAACACCCTGCTCATCCTGCTAGCAGACCACGGCGTCGCCCACGGCGAGCACGGTTTCACCGGCAAGCCGGACAACGTCCTCTGGCCCGAGGTTACGGACATACCCTTCTTTATCCGGCACCCCGGGGGCAAGGGAGCCGGACAAACGAGCGACTACTACGCCTCCACCCACGACGTGACACCGACGATCTTGAACTTCCTCGGCATAGAGTCGCAGCAGCCGCTGGACGGGCAGAACCTCTCGGCGGCGCTCGACGGCGGCGAGCTCGAGCCGAGAAACTACTTTACCCTGGGCTACAACGACCACGTCTGGGCCAGGGACGAGCGTTACGTCATGTTCAGCCTCAACGACGGCTCAGATGCCAAGCTCTATGACATACAGGCAGACCCGGAGCAGCGAGACGACATAGCTGCCGACGAGCCCAACCTCGTCAAGCGGATGTTCGAAGGCTACATCCTCCGGGATGCGGGCGGGCCCCTCCCAACCTACAACTACAGCCCCTAACCCCTAGAAGGCGCCAGACCTCCCCGAGGCAGCAATGGCCCCTCGCGCACGTCTTGGTCCAGTGTCCGGATGGTCACTAGGTTCACCACCCCTCGGGCTTCTACCTCGGCATCCCAGACGCCCAACGTTTTAGAGGATGCAAACCGGTCATATGTGTGATAGTAGCAAAAGCTTACAACTACGGAGGCACACGAGTGATAACCACCAGCAACACCGAGAATATGGGGCGCACCGCCCGAGAGATGGCAGAGGTCCAGCGCGACTCCTACGAGGCCTTCACCGAGAACCTCGCAGCCACCCAGCGCTGCAGCATCGAGCTTGCCAACGGGGGGCTACAATTCGTGAGGCTGCAGGAGGATAACGTCAGGGCTGCCCAGGAGTGGTTCGTGGGCGGCGTGAGGCTCTTGGAGCGCCAGAGGCGCAGCACCCAGTTCGTGCAGGGCTGGATGGGCGAGGCCATCGAGGCCGTGCGTGAGCAGAGCGAGCACAACGTGCGCACCGCTGAGGCCTTCGCCCGAGGCATAAGCAAGCACCAGGAGGGCTTGCGGGCTCTTAGCCAGGGTT
>DASQVA010000346.1:0-4298 GCA_035641035.1 Rubrobacter sp.
GCCACCATGGGCGTGATAGTCGGGACCGACATCCCGATGTTCCTCGGTGCGCTCATTATGGGACCACTCGGCGGGTTCGTGATCAAGAGCTTCGACGGTCTCATCGAGGGCAAAGTCCGCCAAGGCTTCGAGATGCTGGTGAACAACTTCTCGGCCGGTATCTTGGGTGGTCTGCTCGCCATCGTCGGTTTGCTCGGCGCCAGCCCTATCGTAACCGCCCTGAGCAACGCCCTCGGGAGTGGCGTAGACTTCATCATAAACCTCGGCCTCCTGCCCCTCGTAAGCATCTTCGTCGAACCAGCGAAGATACTATTCTTGAACAACGCGATCAACCACGGTATCCTCGCTCCGCTCGCTATCGAGCAAGCGGCCGAGGCCGGGAAGTCGATTCTCTTCCTGGTCGAGACGAATCCCGGACCGGGGCTCGGGATCCTGCTGGCCTTCACGGTGTTCGGACGCGGCATCTCAAGGCGCTCCGCCCCCGGAGCCGCGATCATCCAATTCTTGGGCGGTATCCACGAGATATATTTCCCCTACGTGCTAATGAAACCTCTGTTGGTTCTCGCGGCCATCGCCGGTGGAGCCAGCGGCCTCTTCGTCGCCGCGATCTTCCAGGTCGGTCTCGTCTCGACCCCCTCGCCGGGGAGCATCTTCGCCCTCCTGGCGCTCACGCCGCGCGGCAACTTCATCGGCGTGCTCGCGGATGTCCTCGCTGCCACCGCCGCGTCGTTCCTCGTAGCCTCCGTGATACTCAGACGGTCCTTTGCTGACGAGGAAGATGAGGACAGCGCCGGCCTGACGCAGGCTACGGAGCAAATGCAAACGATGAAGGGCAGCAAGAGCCAGGCGGCAGGCACGCTGACGGAGGATGGCACCGAGCCTACGGATGAGCGTGACGAGGAGGAGAGCGCCGAGCCTAAGGATGAGCAAGACGACTCCTTCGACTACTCACAGGTCGGCAAGATCATCTTCGCCTGCGACGCGGGGATGGGCTCCAGCGCGATGGGTGCGTCCCTGCTGCGGAACAAGGCTAAAGAGGCCGGTTTGTCGGACATCGAGGTCAAGAACACCGCGGTCAACCAGATACCGGATGACGCTGACGTCGTTATCACCCACAAGGACTTGACGGATAGAGCGCGTCAGAAACTGCCCGGAGCGCAGCACATCTCGGTGGACAACTTCCTCGGCAGTCCCAAATACGACGAGCTTATCGACGATATCTCGACGGCGCGGGTCTAGGGCGCGGAGCAAGAGTGGAGCACGATGCGACGGGGCTCTCGATCCGAGAGGTACGGCTGGTCAAAGTCCTGTTGCTTCATCCAGACGGTCTCACCGCCGGCGACATCGCCAACCAGCTCAGCGTCAGCGCGAGAACTATCCACCGCGACTTGCAAGCTGCCTCGGACTTCTTCGATTCATACGGCCTGACGCTCGTGAGGCAATCAGGCAGAGGCATGAGCCTCGAAGGTACGGTCGAGGCGCGTGAGCAGGTGCTGGAAGTATTGCCAGACGTGCGTTCTTCCGAACTCACTTCGGAAGAGAGACAAGTGACTCTGCTTCGTATGCTCCTCGCCTCGGATCAGCCGATCAAGCTCCGGGCGCTCGCCAGCAGGCTTGAGGTCTCGGTCGGGACGATCAGCCGCGACCTGGACGAGGTAGAGGAATGGCTCTCGGACTCCCGGCTCTCGCTCTTGCGTAGGCGCGGTTACGGTGTCGAGGTTCTCGGAAAGGAGGGCGACCGGCGCCGGGCGATGAGCCGTGTGATCCTGCAAAACCTCGACGAAGCGGCGTTCTTGTCTCTCCCGCAGGAATCTGACGAATCCGCTGGGAAAGCCGCGGATCACATCGCGGACAGGCTGATGGGCCTCATAGACGAAGACCGGCTGCGGGAAGTGGAAGACCTGACCGGAGCGGCGGTGGAGCGCCTGCCGTATGCGATCGCCGACAGTGCCTTCGTGCGCCTGTGCGTCCACTTCGCGCTGATGGTCGAGCGTCTTCTGCAGGGCGAGGAGATCGAGATGGGGGAGGACATCCTGCAAAGACTTCGAAAGACCGATGAGTACGGTCATGCTCAAAGCTTGGCTCAAGCCATCAAAGAGGACTTTCGCATAGACGTGCCCGAAGGAGAGGTCGCGTTCATGACCATGCACCTGCGCGGCACTAAGCTCAGGCAGGACGACACGCTGGAGCGTTACTTCGAGAGCTCAGATCTGGAAGTGGCTTCGCGGGTGAAGGCCCTGATCCGCTACGTGGAGGAACAGACCGGCATGGCCCTCGCCGGCGATAGCTCCCTGTACACTGGGCTTCTCGCCCATGTAGAGAGGGCCATCCATCGCTTGCAAGAAAACATGGGCATCTATAACCCGTTGCTCTCCGAGATAAAGCAGGACTACCCGGCGCTCTTCGACCTCGTCACTCAGGCGATGGATAAGGTGTTCGTGGAGGAGAAAATCCCCGAAGAGGAGGTCGGTTTCGTCGCCATGCATCTCGGTGCGGCGCTCGACCACAGACAGGCGAACTATCCCCAACACGTTCTCATCATCTGCCCCAGCGGCATTGGCTCTTCAAAGATGCTCGTCTCCAAGCTTGAGGCGGCGTTCCCCCAGATCCAGCAGATACACCACGCCTCTTTCTTTGAGCTGGAGAGGCTCGATACAGGCGAATTCGACCTCATAGTGTCCACGGTTTCCTTGTCGATGCCCGACGAGACCTATGTACAGGTCCAGCCGTTCCTCTCCGAAGATGAGGTGGAGAAAATAAGGGATCATCTAAGGGAGAAGAGCCTCGACGCCGGCCTCGCGAACCGGGCGGTCTCCGAATCCCGGGAGGTCTCCGGCGGAGGGCAGGCGGGGTTTTACCAGATGGTTGAGGCGACCCAAACAATAGCCGAGCTTATAGAAGACGTTTTCCTGGAGCGGCATGAGGCGACACGCTCCATACCCGAAGCGGTGGGCTGGGTCTGCGGTTCGCTGGCCGGACGACGTCTGGTCTCCGAACCCGGACCCCTGGAGGCCGCTTTGCTCTCGCGTCTGGAGCTTGGCGGGGTCGGAATTCCGGAGACTGCGCTGGCCTTGTTTCACGCACGCGAGGCCGCCGTTGTACGTCCTGCCTTCTCTGTGCACGAGTTCGACGAGCCTTTGGAGATGGAGGGTATGGACGGCGAAACAATGCAGGTTCGCCGGGTATTGCTGATGATCGCGCCTCAAAATCTCTCCCCGGTAGCCCTCGAAGCCATCAGCGAAATATCTGCTGCGATGGTTGAGCAACCCGAGGTGCGCGAGGTGTTCGAAGACGGCTCGCAAGATCAGGTCGTCGCGGTGCTCCAAAGCATCTTTGCAAATTTCTTGCAAGAGAAACTCTCGTGAAAGGAACTCGAGAATGTCCGACATACTGACACCGGAGACGATCGAACTGAAGGCCAGCCTGGATAGCCAGGAAGAAGCGATCCGGCGGGCAGGCACGCTGCTCGTCAAGAACGGGCACGTGGAGGAGCGCTATATAGACTCGATGTTCGAGCGCGAGAAGTCGGTCTCTACGTTTATGGGAAACGCCGTCGCGATCCCTCACGGCACGGGAGATTCCAAGCAGTGGATAACCACGTCCGGGCTCTCCATCATTACGGTACCGGAGGGGGTGGAGTACGGGGATGGGAACGTGGCGAGACTGGTTATCGGGATCGCCGGCAAAGGTGATGAGCACCTGGAGATCCTCTCGAAAATAGCGACCGTCTGCGAGGACGAAGATAACGTCAATCAGATCGTGCATTCAGAGACGAAAGAGGAGCTGCTGTCGTACTTCGAAGAGGTCGAAGAGGTGGGTTGAATGCGCAGCGTCCATTTCGGGGCGGGCAACATCGGCCGGGGGTTCATCGGCCAGTTGCTGCACGAGTCTGGCTACGACATTACCTTCGTGGATGTCCGGGACGACGTGGTGGAGGCCTTGAAAACGAAGAGGCGCTACGACGTTGTAATGGCCGACGAGGCAGGTGAGCATATCTCTGTGGATCAGGTTACCGCACTCCACTCCGAGAACGAAGCGGACGAGGTCACGCAGCGGCTGGCGGAGGCGGACCTTATCACCACGGCCGTCGGCCCATCTGTCCTGCCCGTTATTGCGCCCGCCATAACGAAGGGGCTCCTGGAACGCGCACGGCTCGGAGGCACACCGGTCAACGTAATCGCCTGCGAGAACATGATCGGGGGTAGCGAGGCGCTCAGGGGTTACGTGATGGAGCACGTGCCGGACGAGCGCGCGGAGGCAGTCGAGAAGATCGCCGGGTTCCCGAACGCGGCGGTGGA
>DASQVA010000347.1:0-2593 GCA_035641035.1 Rubrobacter sp.
CGGCGTGACGATGGGCCACGGATCGCTCGTCCTCGCCGACGTGGCCGACCTCCTCGACGCCTTCGACGTGACGGCGGCGCTCTCCCTGGAGGCGTTCGGGGGAAACCTCTCGACCATCCACCCCGAGGCGGCCAGGATGCGGCCCCACCCCGGGCAGGCGCGGGCCGCCGACCGGTTGCGGGAACTTCTCACCGGTAGCTACCTGTGGCGCCCTGGTGCTGCGCGCAACCTCCAGGACCCGCTCTCCTTTCGGTGCGTCCCCCAGACCCACGGGGCCTGCTACGACGCCCACGCCTACGCCAGGGGCACGATGGAGGTCGAGCTCAACTCCGCGAGCGACAACCCGCTCGTTCTGCTCGACGACCGTTCCATCATCTCCGTTGGCAACTTCGACGTGGTCGCCCTCGCCGTCGCCTTCGACCTCCTGCGCGTGGCCCTCGCCCAGGTCGTCCACCTCGCCAACGAGCGCATCCAGAAGCACCTGTGGTCGCAGTTCAGCGGCCTGCCAACCGGCCTCGCCGCCCGCGACGGCGACGAGGGCCTGAGACCTTTAGGCTACGCTTCGGCCTCCCTGTCGGCCGAGGCGCGGGTGCTCGCCAACCCCGTCTCGCTCGACTACCGTGGCCAGATCGCCGAGGGCATCGAAGATCACGCCAGCATGGCTCCTCTAGGCGTCAGGAAGACCGAGGAGATGGTCTGGTTGGCCCGCCGCATGGCCGCGCTCGAGCTGACCGTCGCCACCCGCGCCGTCGACCTGCGCGGCGGCCCCCCACTCGGGGCGGGGACCGGTATAGCCTGCGCCATCGCGCGCGAGTTCGCCACGACCGAGCCCGAGGAGCACTGGCCGGACGTGGACGGCCTGACGGAGGTGGTGGCGGGCGGCAACCTCCTCGCGCGGGTGTCGCGAGAGGTCGGACCCCTGGAGCCTGTCTCCGCCACCGGAGATGCGGTCGGTCCGGGCGAAGCCGGTCCAGCCTCCCCGTGAAGGCCGAGACTTCTAGTTGGAGACCTCTAGAGGAACCTCCCCAGCCAGGATAGCGTCTCCTCGACCCAGTAGGCGCCGACCCGGTGCTCCTCGCCGGGCACGTCTATGAAGCGCAGGCTTTCCGGCGCCTCGGAGTAGCCTGGGACCAGCGCGTCGTAGAAGCGGCGGGCGTTAGGGTAAGGTGCTGCGTGGTCGGTCCCGCCCTGGATCATGAGCAACGGGGTAGGGAAGCACGCCCCGGGGTCGGGGGCGTAGGCCGCCTCCTGCCTCGCGGCGCTCCCTAGTCCCGGGGTCGCGGGCATTAGGGCTACGGCGGCGCGCAGGGGATGGAGAAGCTTGCGGCACGCGAGGGCGAGCACCACGGCGCCGCCCATGGAGACCCCCACGGCCCCTATGCGCCCGGCGTCGACTTCCTGCCTGCCGGCTATGCAGCGGATCACGCGCTCCGACTCCTCGAGCGTACCGCTCAGGCAGGCCAGGAAAAGGCCGTCGTGGTCGCGTTCGCGGCGCACGTCGAAGTCGTAAGGCGCCCGCTCGCCGTGCAGGGCCGCGTCCGGGAGTACAGCCAGAAACCCAGTGTCGGCGAGCGGGACGGCGAGGCCCAGCAGGTTGTCGGTCTTCTTGCCTGCGAAGCCGTGGTAGACGACCACGGCTGGCAGCGCCCCCAGCGCCGAAGACAAGCGCACGGTTACCAGTGGTGTCTCGCCGGCGAGCCAGCGCTCGATCCTGTAATCTCCCACCCCCTGCAGCATCCTGCCTCCTTCCGAGAGCCCCCACGCCGCAAAGAAGGAGCCGCCGCGGTGTAGATCGCGACGGCTCCGAAGAGAGCTCTAGAAGCTCTTTCTCGCAGGCTTACCCTCCTACAATGCCTGCCTCTTCGAGATGCTTCCGGGCGACATCCTCGTAGTCCTCCTGCTCGAGGTCCACCGCGCCGTTGAGCTCGCGCATCTTCTGGGCGTCCAGGCTGGACGAGACTTCGTTTATGATCTTCTTGGCGTCCGGGTTCTTGTCCAGGAACTCTTGCGTGACGACCGGAGCCGGGTAGTACTTCGGCCAGATAGTCTTGGTGTCCTTTATGACCTTCAGCTCGGGGGAGGCGAGCTGGCCGTCGGTAGTGAACCCGATGCCGACGTCGGCCTCGCCCTCAGCCAGGGCCTTGTAGCGGATACCGAGGTCGTTGACGATCTTGATGTCCTTGAAGTCGAGCTTCGGGTAGCTCTCCTGCATGTTGGGGTAGCCGTCCGAGCGGTTCTGGAACTCGGAGTACGAGGAGAACACGAGCTGGTCGGACTTCGCCGCGAGGTCCTCGAGCGTGTCTATGCCCAGCTTGTTGGCCTCCTTGGTTAGCATCACGATGCCGTAGTTGTTCTCGAAGGGCGCCGGCGGGAGCATCTGCATCGGGGTGTCTTTGCGGTTCTTGTAGAACTCCGCGACCTGCTCGTAGGTCTCTTTTGCCGTCTTCGGATACGACTCGGGCGGCTTCTTCAATATGGCCACGTAGGCCGTGCCCGTGTACTCGGGGTACATGTCTATAGTGCCGTCCTGCAGCGACTTGTCCATGACCTGCTCGGAGCCGAGGTTCAGCTTGCGCGTGACGTCGTAGCCCTC
>DASQVA010000348.1:0-3549 GCA_035641035.1 Rubrobacter sp.
GCGACGCTCGGAGATGTAGGCCCAACATATTGGGCCCGTTGTGTGTTGCCCCCTCGCATACTGGGGCGGGATTATACAGAAGGGGCGTCCGAAGTAAAGCCGACCCGAACGCGGTTCGAGGGCTGGTATAGTTCTTGATTAGTTGGGCGCGTTAGAAGATGTAGTCGCCCGTAGTAGACACCGGAGATAAGCGTGTCCACAAAGAAGCTGGTCGTCTCGACCTACTTGCAGTACATCCTCATCGCTCTCGGCGCCCTGCTTTTGTTCGTGTTCGTCCGGCAGTTGAGCGGTGTTCTCCTGACGTTCTTGTTCGCGGCGGTCTTAGCCTACGTGCTCAACCCCGTGGTCCGGCGGCTCGAAGGTTGGCGGGTACCGAGGACTATAGCGGTGACCGGGGTCTTCGCGGCGCTGATCGCGGTGGTCCTGGCTGCGCTGCTGGTCCTCATCGTCCCCGCCGTTGGCCAGGTGCAGTCCCTGGTACAGAAGCCGGAAGCCTTAACGAACGGGGCAGCAGGCCTCCTGGATCGGGCGCAGAAGTTGCCCTACATCGGGGAGCAGATAGGCGCCGTAGATCAGGCGACACTTACGAGGCTCGTGCAGAGCAATGCCCCCTCGCCCGGGCAGGTCTTGAGCGTCACTTTAGGTTTTATCGGCGGGGTCTTTGGCGTCTTTGGGGCGCTGCTGAACCTCTTGCTCATGCTCCTCGTCTCTATATATCTCCTGCTCGACAGGGAGAGGATCTCGGCCGCCGCGCTGGGTACCGTGCCGGTGACGATCCGGGACCAGACTGTAGAGCTTTTTCACGCCGTCGAGAGCACGCTCATCAAGTACCTGAGGGGACAGTTGCTCTTGTGTGCGATTATGGGCGCAATAGGTTGGGCCATCGCCTACTTCACCTTTGGCAGTTACTCGCTCCTGATCGGGCTCTGGGTTGGCACCACGGAGATCGTTCCCGTGATCGGGGCCTTCCTCGGGGCGGTCCCGGCGGTCGCGATAGCACTCTTTTCGGGCGGCTTCACCCAGGCTCTCATCGTCGCGGCGCTTTTCCTCCTCGCCCAGCAACTGGAGGGCAATATCCTGGTGCCCAAGATCCAGGGCGGCTCCGTGGGCGTGCATCCGCTGTGGGTGCTCTTCGCCACCCTAGCCGCCACGGCCCTCTACGGCATCATCGGTGCCGTCTTCGCCGTTCCCATCGTCGCGATAATCGCCGCGACTCTACGCTACCTGCGCGGGACGCTCCTCTTCGAGCGGTGGCGCAAGCCCCCCGTCGTGGAGGTTGTCCCCGAAGAGAGCCCGGCTACCGCCGAGGAAGCGAGCGTTCGGGACTGCGTAGAGGGGAAGAGGTAGGCTGTCGTGGGGATGCCGCATGGAGAACCGCGCCGATCGTTCTCTTATAAGGAGGCCTTCCGGCGGGTGATACGTCCTCTGGTCCGCTTTCTCACGGCGATGCGGGTTCGCCCGGATGCTTTGACCGCCACGGGATGGGCCTTCTCGCTAGGCGCCGCTGTCCTGTTCGCGCTCGGTTACACTAAGACGGCCGGCGCCGTGATGCTCTTCGCAGGTCTCTTCGACGCCCTGGACGGCGCTGTTGCCCGCGAGTCGGGCCAGATGAGTGCCTTCGGAGCCTTTCTGGACTCAACGCTGGACAGGTTCTCCGAGGCGGCGATCTTTGTCGGTGTGATCTTCTTCTACGCGGTCTCCTACGAGCCTTACGCGGCCCTCCTGGCAGGTGCCGCGATGACCTTCTCGCTCATGACTTCTTACACCCGCGCCCGCGCCGAGGGTCTCGACCTCGAGTGCGAGGTCGGGCTCCTCGAGCGTGCGGGTCGCGTGGTGATCCTCTCGCTCTTCTCCCTCGCCGGTCTCTTGTTCGCCGGTCTAGCCTTGGTGGCCGCAGGCGCTCTCGTGACCACCGTCCAGCGCTTCCTCCACGTGCGCCGCCTGACGAGGAGCTGAAGACCTGAATGCCCGCGAACGACTCTGCGCCTCCCGCCACCGGCGACTACGGGGCAAAGACCTCCCGCGAAGCCGTCCAAACAGCCCGCCGGGCGTCCCACGCCGGGCCAGAGCCCTTCGGGGATCCCCTCTCTGGCATCTTGCTCGTTGCGGAACCGGTTGCAGGAGCGGTGAGCGTCGGGGCGAACGGCGGAGTGGTGGAGGCCCTCCGTCGTAGCCTCGCGGCCGTGAAGCTCGACGGGGCCTACGTAACCTGGCCCCACTCGGACCTACTCGAAGAGATACTCTCTCTAGAGCCCGGCGCCCTGGTGGCGGTCGGTCCCGCCGCCGCTCGCGCCATAGATTCTTTAGACTATCCGCTCGCCAGGACAACGTTCTCGGAGAGCCCGGAGGGCTCCTGGTTCGCCTGGACAAAAGGGACCTCCGGCCTCAAGCTCCCCGCACTAGCCCCGGCCCTGGAAGACGACGACGCCAAACGCCGCTTCTGGCGCGCTTTTCTCGCCATCCGCGCCCTCGCCCCCGAAGAAGCTTTCCGACGTCCTTGACGCTTCGCCTTGCGAAGAGATCAGGCCTCCTTCCTTTGTCGCTCGGAGCGGTAGAACTCGTGGCCGCGTGGTGCTGCTCCCCTTTTCGGGCGGCTCGGACACCCTCGCCGGGCATCGCACTGCTCAATAGCCGGCCTCGCCACCGCCGCCAACCTCTTCGGCGTCGTTGTCGGACCCGCCGAAGATACCGTCGAAAGGGCCGCCCCGGCCCTCGAGATAGTGCGTTGCCGGCGGCTCCGGCGGACGCTGCGCTGGCAGTTGAAGAGGGTCAGGGCGCTTCATCCTCTACGCCGATGTCGGGGGAGGCTCGGGTGGCGAGGCTCTCAGCGTAGGGGAGGCTCAGTTGGGCAAGCCCTTCGTGCTGAATACCGACGGTCCTGACACGTTTAGCTGTGTTGGGTTGATGTGCCACATCTTGAGGATGATCGGCACCGATTCCGACGTGCCCTGGGTGCCTGAGGAGAACCTGCAGCCGGGGGATATAGTAATCGACCCTGGTTGGGGCCACCATGTACGCCGGTAATGGCCAACTCCTCAACTCCAACGAGATGGAGGGGATCGTCACCCATACCCCAATGGACGTCGCCGGCGAGCCGCTGAGCATAGTGCGTCCTTACTAACCGTCTGCTGTCGTAGGCGCGGCGGTTCCGGCCGTGGCGCTGTGAGCACCAACGGCGTCGGGCGAGGGGATCCCCTCGCCCGACATGTTTCCACCAATGCGTAGCGCTACCTACCATGTTTGTAGCTCTTCCTCCAGATATCACCCTCTGATCGCCTCCTCGTTCTTGGTCCTCACGAAGGCCAACCCTCGCGCAAAGCCTCCTCCGGCCCGCGAAACATGCGAAAGCCACATTCCCTGGCTTAGTAGTACGTTAAGAGTGTTAAGTTTTGTTAAAAAGACGTTTGGTAAGGGAAACAGGAAATCCCTTTATTTAAGCCATGTTCTTGGCATCGAGGGTTTGTATTGTAGTAGAGGTGACGTTGCACAACATCTTGTACTTCTTTAAAGTAGCGAGTTAGGAGGGGGGAATCCGAGCGAATCCCCCAT
>DASQVA010000349.1:0-11780 GCA_035641035.1 Rubrobacter sp.
CTTTCTTTCAGAGCGGCTTGTGCGGCGGCGAGGCGTGCGCCGGACACCCGAAAGGGCGAGCAGGAGACGTAATCGAGGCCTGTTTCGTGGAAGAGAGCGACGCTCCTGGGGTCGCCACCGTGCTCCCCGCAGACCCCTAGCTTCAAGGACGGGTTTGCCTCCCGGCCCCGCTCGTGGGCCATTTTGACCAGCTCGCCCACACCGTCTTCGTCGAGGGTCTCGAAGGGATTCTCCTGTAGGATGTCGTTTCTCAAGTAGTCAGAGAGGAACTTTTCCTCGGCGTCGTCCCGACTTATCCCACAGACCATCTGGGTAAGGTCGTTGGTGCCGAAGGAGAAGAAATCGGCGACCTGCGCTATCTCTCCAGCCACCATGCATGCTCTCGGCAGCTCTATCATGGTCCCGACGGGGACGCTATCCCCGGCGAGCTCCTCCCGGATCAGATCTCGCATCTTCTTCAGCTCGGAAGGGAAGCCCACGAGCGGGATCATGATCTCGACGACCGGCTCCACCCCTGCCCCCCGAACGGATTTGGCGGCTCGGGCTATGGCACGGACCTGCATCAGGTAGACCTCGGGGCGCAAGAGACCGAGTCTGCAGCCCCGCAGCCCCAGCATCGGGTTCCTCTCCTCGAGGCTCTCCGCGACCCGCAGTTGCCGCCTCAGCTCCTCAGCATCCTCTCCTCGTCCTTCGCACTCGGCTATCTCCTTCGCAAGGTCTTTCGCGTCGGGGAGGAACTCGTGCAACGGCGGGTCCAGAAGGCGCACGGTGACCGGCAACCCGTCCATCACCTCGAAGATCTCCTCGAAGTCTTCACACTGCATCGGTTCGAGCTTGGTCAGAGCCTCGCGTAGAGCCTCGTCCTCCTCAGAGAGGATCATCTCCCGCATGATCTGAAGTCGCTCACCCTCCATGAACATGTGCTCCGTGCGGCACAGACCAATCCCCTGCGCCCCAAGCTCTCTGGCTCGCCGAGCGTCCTCTGGAGTATCAGCGTTCGCTCTTACGCCCAGGGTGCGTGCCTCGTCGGCCCACCGGAGCAAAGTTTCGAAATCCTCGTTCTGCGTGGGCTCGACCAATGGTACGTTGCCTCGAATGACGCTGCCATCCGCCCCGTTTATGGTGAGGACGTCGCCAGCTTGAAAGGTTTCGCCCTCCAGTTTGAGCTCGCCGCGTGCCAGGTCTATCTTGAGGGCGTTGCACCCGGTCACGGCGGGCTTGCCCATCCCGCGGGCAACGACCGCCGCGTGGCTGGTCATGCCCCCGAGCGCAGTCAGTACTCCTCTAGACGAGATCATGCCCTCCACGTCGTCTGGATTGGTCTCCCGGCGGACGAGGAGCACATCCTCCCCGGCCTCTGCCCTCTCCTTCGCTTCCCGGGCGGTTAATACTATCCTCCCCGTGCCCGCTCCAGGCGAGGCCGGCAGACCCTGCGCCAGTACCACCAAGTCAGCCTCCGGGTCTACGCGAGGGTGGAGGAGCTGTTCGAGCACTCCGGGCTCGACGCGCATGACGGCCTCCTCACGTGAGATCAAACCCTCCTCGGCCATGTCACGCGCTATTTTGAGAGTCGCTTCCCCCGTTCGCTTGCCGCTCCTGGTCTGGAGCATGTATAGCTTGTCGCGCTCGACCGTGAACTCCACGTCCTGCATATCCCGATTCTCGCGTTCGAGCTGCTCCGCGGCCTCGAGAAACTGCCGGTAGGCGTTTGGCAGATCCTGCTCCATCTCCCTGAGCTGACGGGGCGTCCGGATGCCGGCAACCACGTCCTCCCCCTGGGCGTTCAGGAGGAACTCACCGAAGATACCTTGCTCTCCCGTGGCCGGGTTACGGGTGAACGCCACCCCGGTGGCCGAGGTCTCCCCCATGTTGCCGAAGACCATTCGCTGCACGGTAACGGCCGTTCCCAAGGACTCCGAGATGCCGTACTCTTTCCGGTACGCTGCGGCTCGTTCTCCCAGCCACGAATCAAAGACTGCCCCTATCGCCAGCTCGAGCTGCTCGTTTGGACCTTCGGGGAACTCCGCCCTGGCCTCTCGGGCGACTATAGTTTTGAATCGACCCACTAGTTGCTCAAGGTCGCGAGCCGAGAGCTCCGTGTCCGTCTCAACCCCTCGCTCACCCTTGATCTCCTGGATGGCTTCCTCAAAGAGATGTCTCGGCACCTTCAGAACTATCTCCCCGAACGCCTGTATGAAGCGCCGGTGAGAGTCCTGAGCGAAGCGCTCGTCCTCCGTACTCTTCGCCAGCCCGTGAACGGTGGCGTCGTTGAGGCCGAGGTTCAAGACAGTGTCCATCATCCCCGGCATAGAGATGGGCGCTCCGCTCCTGACCGAGACCAGCAGCGGGTTTTCGGGATCCCCAAACTTCCGGCCCGTGGAGTCTTCCAGGCGCTCCAGATGGTCCATCACCTGGGCCATTAGTCCCCTGGGTAGTTCCCCGGACCCCAAGTATCCGGCGCAGGCTTCTGTCGTAATCACGAAGCCCTCTGGCACCGGAAGGCCGAGCTGGCGCATCCGCATGAGCCCCGCGCCCTTTCCTCCGCAAAGGGCCACAAAGTCATGCTCCACCCCTGGGTCTTCCGAGAACCCGTATACGAACTTCTCGCCTCTCGTGTTTGCGGCCTCACCGTTTGCCCGGCGGTCTACTTCTGGCACCTTCATGCTCTCCTCCTACAGCTCAGAGAGGACCTTCTTGGCCCTCGGGATGGCTGGGGCGCTCATGCTCAACTCGATCACGCCGAGCTGTATGAGCTTCGATATCAGGTCCGGCTCCCCGGCCGCCTCCCCGCACACCCCAACCCAGATCCCCGCCTCCCGCGCCGCTTCGCAGGTCCGTCCTATTAGGTCCAAGACGGCGGGATGGTCGGCGCTTTGCAGGCGCCTCAGGCGCTCGTTTCCCCGGTCGGCCGCCAGGGTGTACTGGACCAGATCGTTCGTCCCGATGGAGAAGAAGGAGACCTCGGGGGCGAGGTCTGCAGCTCGGATCGCCGCTGCAGGTGTTTCGACCATCACCCCGATATCAACTTCCCCGAACTGCGTTCCTTCGTTCTCCAGCTCTCCGCGGCACTCCTGGATGACCTCTTTAGCGGCCCGCAGCTCCACAGTGTCCACGATCATGGGAAACATAATCCTCAGGTTGCCGTGAGAGGCGGCGCGCAGGATCGCGCGCAGCTGAGGCTTGAAGAGCTCGGGCACATCCAGGCACATCCTGATGCCGCGCCACCCCAAGAATGGGTTCTCTTCCTCGGGCTGGTCCACGCCGGGCAGGTCCTTGTCCCCGCCCACGTCCAGCGTGCGGATTATGACAGGGCTCTCGCCGAACGCCTCGGCCACTTTGCGGTAAGCCCCGTACTGTTCCTCCTCCGACGGCAACTCCGGCCGCTCCATAAACAAGAACTCCGTACGGAAGAGTCCTACGCCCTCCGCTCCCCATTCGACAGCGCTCTCCGCCTCTTCCGCCGAGCCGATGTTGGCCGCGACCTCGATGCGCTGACCGTCTCTGGTACGAGCTTCGACGTGCTTGAACTCTTCAAGGACCGCCTGCTCTTCGGCTATCGCCTCTTGCTTTCGCTCGAACTCGACGACCGTATCGGGCTCCGGGTCGGCGACCGCATACCCCTCGCCACCGTCCAGGGCGACGACCTCAGACTCGAACGCCTCCTCCAGCGCCGCCCCGACCCCGACCACCGCCGGTATGCCGAAGGAGCGGGCCATGATAGAGACGTGCGAAGTCTTGGAGCCCTCGGCGATGACGAAGCCCAAAGCCATACCTTTGGGGATGCGAACGGTGTCCGAGGGAGCCAGGTTACGAGCCAGGATTACGGAGGGCTCCTCGAGCATTTCGAGCCCAGCGGCCTTGCTACCCATCAGATCGGCGGCGATCTGGGACGCCACGTCGCGTACGTCGTCGGCCCGGGCGGCCATGTACTCGTCCTCCATCTCGGCGAACATCCCCGCGAACTCCTCGCCCACGGCCAGTACTGCGGCCTCCGGACTTTCCAGATTCCTCACGCGCTCTTCGACCTCGGAATGGAACTCGGGGTCCTCCGCCATCTCGACGTGCGCGTCGAAGATCCCGGCCTCCTTCTCGCTCCCCGATTCCCGCAGCCGCTCCGCCGTCTCCGATAGCTTTTGCACCACGGCCTCGACCGCGCTTTGGAAACGTCCCAGCTCCTCCTCGACCTTGTCTTCGGAGATGCTCTCACGCTCGGGTTCGAGCCCTCTGCGAGCGTGGACGAAAACTGGACCCACCGCGACTCCCTCGGATGCCGCGACACCGGCTATTCTCCCTTTGACTTCCGCATCCACAAGGTACCCCTCTTTGCTAATGCTCGTCCTGGCTGATCAACTCCACCAGGGCCTCCACGGCCTCTTCTGCATCGTCCCCCTCTGCCCTGATGACTACCTCATCACCCTTCTTGGCCCCTAGGGTCATGATCTTCATCGAGCTCTTGGCGTTGGCCTCCTTATCGCCCTTGACGATCATGATCTCCGAGGAGAACCCCTTGGCAGTCTTTACGAACTGGGCCGCTGGACGAGCGTGAAGCCCCTCCTGAGGGCCGATCGTCGTCTCTTTCTCTACCATGTACAGCTACTCCTCCTTTACGCTTCCGTACTTCACTCTGAGTCAAATGGGCTCCCCAGGACCAACGTGCCGTGCTCGGGCTCCCGCGACCGCTAGAACGGCGGCTATGGGGACGTCGGCCTTCTCCAGGAGCGCGGCGCAGCTGGCGACGAAGTCTTTCCACCAGACCTCTGTGGCGTTGTGCTCGGCCCAGCCGGCATGGGGCAGCGAGAGCTCGTGTGGTTGCTCGGGGGCGGCAACCGCCTCGCCGTCGGGCCGGGCGAGAACGCCCATGAAGCTCGAGGTCCCGATATCCACCCCGACAGTGACTCGCTCGGGTTTTCGCTCATGATGTCCCTTCCCTTATCCCCTGGCGTGATCCGCCCGCTCGACGACGAGGTTTACCAGCGGATGGTCCTCTTCCAATCCGGCGTACCGGGCAAGCGCCGAACGTTCGCCTTCCGCGCGGACCGTCTTCTGCAACTCCTCCGCTTCCTCGTCCCCTGGAGCGTCGTAGCGCAACACCGCTCCGATAACCTCTGCCAGATGGACCGGTGTGTAGCCCATGTCGAAATGGCGCAACGCTGGCGAGACGAAGCGCTCATTGCGGCCGAGCTTGCGTATGGGTGCCCGCGCCACCCGCGTTACCCCATCCGAGATGTGCGGGTTGCCGAAGCGGATCAGGACCTTGTGCCTGTACTCGCGGTGTTCGTCCGGGTCGAACCCATACTCCTTGATGAGCAGGAGGCCCGTCTCCTCAAGGATCTTCGACGCCGTCTCGCGGACTTCGTCGTCTTCGAGCGCGGCGTGGATCGTCGGTTTGCCGCGGACGTACCCCAGGTAGGCTATCGCGGAGTGGCCCGTGTTCACCGTGAGTAGCTTCCGCTCGATGTACGGATCTAGGGCCTCGACGTAAGTGATGCCGGAGACGTTCGGGTGTTCTTCCTTTATCTGTGAAGCGTCCACGACCCACTCGAAATAGGGTTCTACCAGCACGTCTATGCCCATGGCGTCTTGCTCCGGCACGATCCGGTCCACCGCCGCGTTCGGGAACCCTGCGATCTTCTCGACTGCCTCCGCGCGCTCCTCCGGCACGTGCTCCATCACGTAACCTCTGAGCGCCTCGCTCCCCCCGATCATGTTCTCGCAGGCGATTACGATGACCGGTGCGCCTCCGAGCCGTGCGCGTTCCAGAAGCCCCTTCGCTATGGCGGACGCAATAGCGGGCAGGACAGATGGACCAACGGCCGTGGTGATCAGGTCCGCCTCCGCCAGCCGCTGTGTGACCTCATCCGCTTCGTTCTCCGCGTGGAGCGCGGTGACCTGGTCCACGGAGATACGCTCACCTGCCTCGTCGGCCATCACAACGTTGTAGCGCCCCTTCGTTTTCAGGGCCTCCACCACATCTTCCCGAACGTCCACGAAACAGATGTCGTATCCCGACTCGTGCAGTAACTGGCCGATGAACCCTCGGCCGATGTTGCCGGCCCCGAAATGGACGCTGCGCATTCAGCCCACCTCTTCGACCTCTTCTTCGAAGAAGGCCAGCAGTTCCTCTTTCGTCTCTGCACGTACAATTTGTTCGACGTTGTCTTCGTCTTCGCAGACGGTCGCTATCCTTGAGAGGATCTCCAGGTGCTCATCGCCCTTGCCGGCAATCCCGATAACGAGCCTTGCCAGGTTTCCATCACCGTACTCCACGCCCTCGGGGACGGTGATGATGGAGAGCCCGGACCTAGTCACCCACTGCTTGGAATCTCCGGTGCCATGGGGGATCGCGACGGCGTTTCCCATAAACGTCGAGACCGACTTCTCGCGTTCGAACATCGAGTCTATGTAGCGCTCCTCCACGTGCCCGTTCTCTACGAGCAACGTGCCTGCCCGACGAATCGCTTCTTCCTGACTGCTCACGCTAGCCTTCAGTTCGATCGTCTCCGGCGTCAATATCTCGGACATTTTCGAGCCCCTTTCACGAGAATTTGTCCTGCAAGTAGTTTGTAAAGATGCTCTGGAGTGCCGTTACGATCTGGTCGTCCGAGCCGGATTCGAAGACCTTACGCGCCTCGGGCTGCTCGACCATCGCGACAGATATTTCGCTGATAGCTTCAAGGGCTACCGCGGAGAGGTTTAGAGGCCCGATCATCAGCAGTATCCGGCGAGCCTGCATCGTCGCCTCATCCATACCCTCAATCTCCAAAGGCTCGTCGAACTCGTGGACAGAGAAGGCGGGCCGAACGACTGAGGCCTCGCGGGCGTGAAACAGAGCCAGCGTGGTCGCCGGGATCCCGACCCCGCCAAGCTCCAGGCGTGAGAGCAAAGCGGCCTCCAGAGGTCCGGGTTCGGAGACCAGACCTCGTCTGGCCAGCGAGCCGCATACCCAGCACACCGCTTCGGGTACGGAGCTCGTCGCCTCATGTCGCTCCAGGAAAACGTCTTCTATAAGCTCGCCTATTACCTGCGTCGTCTCCACCATCTGGTAAAACCCCGCCTGCCCTCCGCCGGAGCCCTCCCGGGATTCGGGGACCGCGCGGTTCGTGAGGCCGGCGTTTAGGCTCTTCTCCCTTAGGTGATCCCTTATTTTCTCCACCTCATCATCAGAGAGGAACGGCTGGACCTGTACATAAGTCTCTTCGGGCATCGACAGGGAAACCGTGGATACGATGAGGTCGAAGTCGTCTGTATCAAGCCTCTCCAGCTCAAAGAAAGAGGCGTGTCGTATTTGCTGGATCTGAGGGAACGCCGTCTCCAGCTTGGAGACGAGCATCTTGGAAGAGCCAATGCCGCTAGGGCAGATGATGAGGACATGTTGGGGAAAGTTCCCCTGTCTGCGATCGAGCGCCGCACCGAAGTGCATGGCGACGAAACCGACTTCCTCTTCGGGGATTTTCTCGTCCATGAACACCTTATTCATCCCCTGATTGACAAGGTCGAAGAGGGCCGGGTAGTCCTGCTTTATCTCGGCGAGCAACGGGTTATAGATGTCCATGTTTTCTCGCAGGCGATGGATGGACCTCTCTATATGGGCGAGAAGCCCAGTGTACAGGGAGCTATCGCCGGCGAGAGATACCCCGGTCTGCTCGGCCATGTAGCGGATCAGGGCTTTCACCCGCGAGGCCACTTCCAGATCCGAGCTCTCGAAGTAACGCTCCAGCGTGTCGTCCTCCCTGAGCTTGGTGCCGCGCAGGTGCATGGTCATGTACGCGACCTCTCCTTCGGGCACGTCTATATGAAAGCCCTCTTTGATGGCTTGAGCCAAGCGTTCAGCATGACCGTACTCGTCGGTCTTCCGGAGTCTTTGCAGGATCTCTTCACCCATCTCGATCTTCTCGCCTTGCAGAACGCGCTCGACTACCAGCGCGAAATGGACGCACAAACGCACGAAGGCGCTGTCGGCGATCGCGTACGGCAGGCGCTCCACCGCCGCTCCGGTCAGGTCTTCCACTTCCCGCAGCCGGTCTTCGTCTATGAGGCCCAGCAGCCTGTCCGCGATGTGATCCGCGGCTCGCCCGGCGGATTCGCCAGGTTCCTGCGGGAGAGACAAGAACGCCGCTTCGTCGAGGTTTTGCAGGATCACGCGGCTCATCGCCCGCCGTCGGTCGCCCTCCTTTCCGAGAACCTCAACGCCGTAACCGCGTCTACGCAAGAGCGAGATCCGGAAGTCCGCGAGCCAGGCCTCTACCTCGTCCAGGTCGCGGCTGACCGTCCCGACTGAGACCTCGAGCCTGCTCGCGAGCGCCCGGAGCTTGATCGGCTGATCCGAGGCGAGGAGCATGCGAAGCAGAGATACCTGCCTCTCCTCCGAGGTGAGCTCCGAAGAACGCGCGTCTTGCAAGGCTTCCAGCACTTGCTCACGCGTCTCGAGCGTCCCTTGGACGCTTATGCCTCTGCCTGCTTGCCTCACGAGCGTCAGGCCGTGTGAATCGAAGAAATCCGAGGCAGCTTGCAGGTCGCGGTGGACGGTTCTCGCGCTCACGCTGAGCTGGTCAGCGATGTCGCCGGCGGTGAGACCGTCAGGTTGGCGCAACAGGACTTCGACCAACCGGACCTCACGGGTCGAGAGCCCCGTCGCTCCGTGCCCCACTTTTGCTCCGCGCCCTAGACCCGCGCCTCCGAGATCTCGTCGACAAGCTCGTCGTATTTAGGACTACCGAGGAAGTTGTCCACCGAGATATGCTGCGCTCCGGGCATTTTCTGGCGCGCCCTATCCGTCAAGTCTTTATGGGTGATAACGACGTCAGCGTCATCCGGTATCTGGTTGACCGCGGTGTTCTTGACCTCGATGTCCGACAAACCGGCCTCTTTAGCCTTGTTTCGCAGCAGAGACGCACCCATCGCGCTCGAGCCCATCCCCGCGTCGCAGGCGAAGATGATCTTGCCGACCTGCGAGTAGTCGAAGGAGTCGTCTTGTGTAGACTCGGAGCCATCCTCCTCGTCACGCGAATCCGTAGGCTCGGCGCCATCCTCCGTCAGCGTGCCGGCCGCCTTGCTCTTGCTGCCCTTCATCGTTTCCATTTGCTCCGTAGCCTGCGTCAGGCCGGCGCCTTCTTCATCCTCCTCGTCAGAAAGGGACCGTCTGAGGATCACGGAGGCTACGAGGAACGACACAGCGGTGGCAGCGAGGACGTCCGCGATCACGCCGATGAAGTTGCCGCGCGGGGTGAGCGCCAAGATGGCGAAGATGCTTCCCGGCGAGGGAGTCGAGACGAGGCCGACTTGGAAGATCGAGGCGACGAAGAGGCCGCTGGCCCCCCCGGCGATGGCCGCGAGTACCAGAAGCGGCTTCATTAGCACGTAGGGAAAATATATCTCGTGAATACCGCCCAAGAACTGGATGATCGCGGCTCCGGGGGCGGAGCGCCTTGAGATGCCGCGTCCGAACACGGTGAAGGCCAGTAGGATGCCGAGCCCCGGTCCGGGATTGGTCTCGACCAGGAAGAGAACTGACTTCCCGGCTTCAGCCGCCTGCTCGATAGCAAGCGGAGCGAGAATACCGTGGTTGATCGCGTTGTTCAAGAATAGTATCTTCGCCGGCTCGACGAAGATGCTCACGAGCGGCAGGAGGCCGAGGCTTATGATGAAGTCCACGCCGCTCCCTAGGGCGTTGCTCAGGGCGGTTACGATGGGGCTTGCGCCAAGCAAACCGACGATGGCGAGCAGACCACCCAGGATACCCGCCGAGAAGTTGTTTACTAGCATCTCGAAGCCCTGTCGGACTTTGCCTTCGATAAGGCTGTCGAACCTCTTGATCACGAATCCACCGAGTGGTCCCATAATAAGCGCGCCGAGGAACATCGGGATGTCGGTTCCGACTATCACACCCATGGTGGCTACCGCCCCGACGACTCCCCCACGTACGTCGTAGACTAGTCGGCCACCGGTGTAGCCGATCAAGAGAGGCAACAGGTAAGTGATCATGGGTGCCACCAGGGCCGCCAGCGTGGCGTTCGGGAGCCACCCATCGGGGATGAACAGCGCCGTGATCAAACCCCACGCGATGAATGCCCCGATGTTTGGCATGACCATCCCGCTCAAGTAACTGCCGAACCTCTGGATCCTTACCCTGAGGCTCGCGCCTTGCGCCTCCGCCCCACCGCTCGCGGCACTTGCTTGGGCCATTATTCTCCCTTTCCGTTCCTCATGATCCAACCCACCTTCACATTAATCTTAGATGTAGCGGGCTGCTTGTGCAATTAGTACTTAATGCTATCCCGACACGGAAGTTGTTGACAACACTGAAATAGAGACATCGAGACAGAGAAGATTAAACAAGCCGGCGGTCAAAAGATCGCTGTGCTCGAAAGAGCAGCCGCGAGCGAGGTAGTTACAGGCAAGAGAATCGAACCTCAAGGGCGAGCTGCGAGAGTTCCGTAGCAAACCGCTCCGACAGTGATTTGACAGTTACCTTACAGTTATCGGGGCGAATACCTACGATCAATTAGAAGCATACAGACCAGAAAAATCAGCTCATTTGCAGGGATTTTTGAACACTGACGAACAATAGCAACATTATGAAGTCACCTTCACATGTCAGAGGTCACGAGTTCGAGCCCTGTCGGGTCCACTCCTGAAATCCTCAGTTTTGCAGGATAAACGTAGCAACTCTGTAACCCTCATATTAGCCGCACCTTCTCTGTACGCTCAACTCAAGTACTCGTGGACCATCTGTATGGTTACCTAGCCCTCTCTAACAGCGTACTACTCCTCGGCTGCATAAAAGATCGATCACAAAATCGAGTTTGCCCCGTATCTTGGGGTTGCAGAGCAACTCTGCCCCAAGTGATAGCGGGCAAAGGCGGACCTCGGTGTAAGAAGAGGTGGAAATAAGAAGATAAGGTTAAGTAATATTAAGCAAATCTGTTACTAGCGTCCGTTCGTCTAGGCCATCCGACAAACAAATTTGTGGTCTATAGAGGAAAGGAGAAGAATGAGTGAGAAGGAAACCGAGGAGGAGAGAGGTAACTAAATCACGTACGCTCTTGGCTTAGCGAGTTGATAAACCGTTAAAAGCTAGTCTATTCACAGGAGGCTGGGTGATGAGAAGCCATCCGGATGTAGGAGATCGTGTACAGGTCCGGAGCGACGGTGGGTCGGCGGCCGCCAGGAAATACGCCGGTAAAAAGGGGCAGGTAACGATGAGGGGACCGGGCCTCGATAGAATAGTGGTCGACGTTCAAATAGAAGAGAATAACTTTGACACGGTGTTTGAGGAGCAGGATTTAAGCACTACTGTGGATAGGGCCAGGTAGCGAACTTCTCCGAACAAGAGGCAACCTGCTCCCTATAGGCGCAAGCTGTTCGGGAAGATATATAGCTCTCACTGATCCGCTCTTTACCGCCGGTATGCTCGACAGAGTGATGCACTAATCGTAAGTATCAGAGGTACCGGGGTAAAACGCAGAGCGTTGCACATGAGGTAGGCCCTGTGGGTGCTTTGCACCACCATTCAGTCTAACCGGGTGATTTTGCTTCAAACGAGCGTTCTGAACCAAAATTGGCTATATCCTCAGCTTATGCGTCCACGGAGAGAGGAGCACCCCTAGGGGGCCATCTTATGTCAGCCGTCGCGCAAGCTTACGTAGGATGGTCTCGGCTTCCTCGACCACACTTCCGACGAGCTCGGCCGCGTTGGCGGAGCGGGCGAGGCGTACGCCTTGCCCCGCCCACAGCGACATGTACTCCGGGCGGTCTTGCCTTTGGGCCGCTGCACGGACGTC
>DASQVA010000350.1:0-2253 GCA_035641035.1 Rubrobacter sp.
TGACGCAGGCCAAGCCCCGGTTCGTCAACGTCTCGCGCGGTGAAGTCGCTAAGTTCAACCGCACGGTCGCGCAGATTATCCGCTAACTAAGGGACAGCTTCCCAAAAGCACTAGCGCCGGCTTCGGTTTAGGAGGGCGAACAACCTTTGGGCCGGGATCCTAAAAGAGCGAGCCCGGCCATTTACTCGCCTCTCTAATCACCCAACGTCGGGAACAAAAATTCTCCGACGTTCAGATCCAGGAACCTGCATACCTCCGGCTCTTCCGCTGCCCGGTATCGTTACCTCACCGCTGCGGCACCCCCGAGACGGCCACGTTGAACGCGGCCCCCTCGGGCATCGGCGCCTGGTCCTGGTTATAGATGGCCCACCTCTCGCGATCGGCGTCGTACCATACCCCCACGGGGCGGGCGTTGTTGACGCCGCCCGCTTCCCACGCCGCCGTGACCAGCACGACGGCGTCTGGGTCCCCGTCAGTGAGCGGATGGTCCAGGTACGTGCTGTTGCCGTCCGTGTTCGTAGGGGTGGCGCGGTGGACGAACGAAGCCCTGCTCGGTTCTGCGGAGGCCGCACTTGTTGGGAGGGTTGTGGTCTCGGGGGTTATGCTTTCGGTCTGGACCGCCGTGGCCCTCAACCCCGGCAGGGGGTCGGGGTCTGCGTAGAAGCGGTAGACGTAGACGGACTCGACGGCGAGGACTAAGCACAAGAGGGCGAGCGCCGCCCTTACGAAGCCGGAGGGCATGATCACCCTGCCGGCCACATTGCGCCGTGGCCGGGGGTGCCAAGGACGGCGCTCTTGTTCGTACACCGGCGGTTCGTAGCCAAGCTAGCGAGGGGCAAGGAACGGGCTCCTTGGTGAGCTTTCCGGTGGGCTATGGGCTGGGAGTTTACGGGGTGAACATAAAGCGACGGCAACGTGCAGGTAACAGTCCTATAACGGAAGGCCAGGGCTATCTGTGCGAACTTCCGCGAAGCTGAATCCTCGAAGGGTCACATCGAGACCCCTACACAGCCCTGGTCCTATGCTGAGCGGCGTTCTTATGTACAGAGCAGGCGGTTCCGGTCCCGATCATCCGAAAGAGACCGATAATACCGCTGGCACGTATTATGGCTCACCGATAGGCCAAGCCCATCGGATCGGGGAAGCGGGCCGGAACGGGTACCATGTGCTCGAAGTAGTTATTAGGCTACGGAGACACGGAGCCCCGGCCCGATGCCCCAGGACCGCAGGAGGACACACAGAGGCCGTGGTGGCGTCGAATGTTGGGAGGTTGGTAGTGGACGAAAAGAGCATGCGATTATTGACGGCGATGAGGCAGCAGCTAGGAGAAACCTCGGCAAGTCGTACCGTGGACGCGGTGGCTGCGGCAAACAGTCTCGGTATGTACCCCGGAACCCTCGACCGTAGCCTAAGTGAGCTGGTCCAAGCTGGATACATAGAGGAGTCCGCAGACCGCGCCATGACCACGCAGGGGATGTACCTGATTACCTTCGATGGTATAGCTGCGACAGACAACACTTAGCGCCGGTTCGCTAGCGAAGCTGGAGGGACTCATGAGGAGGCGCACTGGCCCTAATAGTGTAGGTTCTTCGGGTTCGCGACCAGGGAGGAGAGGTTCGAGGTGTCTGAGCAAGAGCGTAGCAGGGAGGGGGCAGAGCGGGCGCGGGCGCACCTAGCAAGGGCGCACAGCGAGCTGGAAGCCCCCAACGCGGTTCGTCGACCCCGGGGGCGGTGGCGAGACCGACCTCACGCTGGCCAGGGCACTCGCCAACGCAAGGGCGAACGTCGCCGACGCGATAGAAACGGTGCGTAAGTCGCTGGGCGCGCAAGACGTACGGGAAGACGATGGACCGCTCCCCTAGTGGATCCAGTTTCTATTCACCCGAGTGGGTGGAAGGGGTGTTCTCGAAAGCTCGCCCGTACGGCTCGCACAAGCGCTGTGTCTGGCAGATCACCTGCGGCGCTCCGAGGGCGTGTTTAGCCTCGGAGAGGATGGGTAGGTGTAGCTACAAAGGATACGAGTCCCCTATGAGGGAGGCAAGCATGGAAGGACGCAGCGATAGGTTCACGGCCGTCGAAGACCAGTATGCCGGCTACACCGTCTACGACCCCGACGGCGACAAGATCGGCAAGGTCGACGACCTCTTTCTCGACGAGTACGACCAGCCTGAGTACCTCGGGGTGAAGATGGGGTTTCTGGGCACCAAGTCCACCCTGATCCCGTGGGAGATGGTCGAGGTACGTGAGGCTGAT
>DASQVA010000351.1:0-2759 GCA_035641035.1 Rubrobacter sp.
ATCAGCCTCACGTACCTCGACCATCTCCCACGGGATCAGGGTGGACTTGGTGCCCAGAAACCCCATCTTCACCCCGAGGTACTCAGGCTGGTCGTACTCGTCGAGAAAGAGGTCGTCGACCTTGCCGATCTTGTCGCCGTCAGGGTCGTAGACGGTGTAGCCGGCATACTGGTCTTCGACGGCCGTGAACCTATCGCTGCGTCCTTCCATGCTTGCCTCCCTCGTAGGGGACTCGTACACTCTGTAGCTACACCTACCCATCCTCTCCGAGGCTAAACACGCCCTCGGAGCGCCGCAAGTGATCTGCCAGACACAGCGCTTGTGCGAGCCGTACGGGCGAGCTTTCGAGAACACCCCTTCCACCCACTCGGGTGAATAGAAACTGGATCCACTAGGGGAGCGGTCCATCGTCTTCGCGGGCGTCTTGCGCGCCCAGCCTCATACGCACGATTTCCATCGCGTCGGTGACGTTCGCCCTTGCGTTGGCGAGTGCCCTGGTCAGCGCGAGGTCGGTCTCGCCCCCGCCCCTGGGCTCGACGAACCGCGTTGGGGGGCTTCCAGCTCGCTCTTTGCCCTTGCTAGGTGCGCCCGCGCCCGCTCTGCCCCCTCCCTGTCACGCTCTTGCTCAGACACCTCGAACCTCTCCTCCTTTCTAGTCGAATCCGAAGAACCTACACTACCAGGGCCTGTGCGCCCCCTTATGAGCCCCTCCAGATTCGCTACTAGCGGGCCGGGGCCATGCGAACTTCGGAAAATTCTCCGAATTCCCCTTCTAGGACGTTGGGTGAATAGGGCTCCGGGGGTCCCCGAGGTGTTCCTACCTCAACTCTTCCTCGCGTCCCCCAAAGCCTCAGCAAGCCTGCGCGTGGTCCGGGGTGAGGCCATCCGGTGCAGCTCTTCAAAGTCTGAGATGAAGTCCGCCGAGACACCGCTCTTGGCCGAGAGTTGCCGCACGGAGACCCCGCGCTCCTCGCGCACCCTCTTTAGGCTTTGTAGTAGCGGCATGGACCGGCGGCGCCAGGAAGGGCTTTGCTCCGACCTCTCCTTCTTTGTTTGTGCCAGAGCACACATTCTACACAGGGGGCGTTTTTGCGCCGCTGTCCGCCCCGACCACCCTTGGAACTTCTTAGAACCCCTACTACACCCGCCGCCTTCGCTGCTAGCCAGATTCGCGTCGTAGGCGGACAAGGCCGCTGCTAATGAGGCCGCGGTAGGCCAACGCCATCGCGTAGACCGCCATGGCGTGCCGGGAGAAGCTCCGCACCGAACGCTCGACAAGCGCCAGGAGCTTCCGGTGACGCGGCATAGAAGGCTTCCCGCTAGGCATCGGTCGTCAGGCGCACCCGGAAGAAGTCGAAGAGGACCCTTAGGACGGCCAGGGCGGGGACCGCGACGACCACGCCGGGGATGCCGCCGAGTCCGCCGCCGACGATCACGGCCAAAAAGACCAGGATCGGATGCACGTGCAGGGTGTCGCCCTGGATCTTGGGCGTCAGGAGGTTCCCCTCCAGTTGCTGCACCCCGAGGAACAACAGGCCGGTCAGGAGCGCCGTCGTCGGGGAGATCGTGAGCGCCACGAGCACCGCGGGAATCGCGCCGAGGAAGGCCCCGAGGTAGGGGATGACCGCTGTGACGGAGACGAAGGCGCCCAGCACCAGGGCGTAGGGCACCCCGATGAAGAACAGGCTGACCGCCGAGACGGCCCCCTGGATCAAGAGGATCAGCGCGAGCCCGCCCAGGTACTTGGAGAGCGTGTACCCGAAGGAGTTCCAGAGGCTCTTCGCGTCGTCGCGGTAGCCGTGGGGCGTAGCCCGAAGCCAGGCAGCTTCTATCCGGCGCGCGTCGATCAGCAGGTAGGCCCCGACGAACACCACCCCCACGAGGGTCACGGCGAGGTTCAAGGTTGTGACGACGACGCTCACGGCCCCGCCGAACGCGTACTGGGCGACCGTCCGGGCGGCGTTGGTCAGGGCGCTCGTGACCCTCGAGGCCACCTCGTCGGTGTCGCTGGGAAGCAGGCCCCTGTTTTGCAGGAAGTCTAAGCGTCACCCAAATACCGCTCTGCGGTCCTCGCGGCACTACCGCGCTGACAATCTGGAGTTATTAGTGTGGATCTTTATCCGTGATCTGCTCGCCGATCCTGGGAGGTTGCGGGCAGGCTTCGATAACCTGATCAAACGGGAGCGCAACCTCTCTCGCAACGGTTTTGAGGATGAGGCGAGGAGGCTCCACGAGAGGCTGGAGGAGATCGCTCACAAGCGAGCACGAGCGCAGGATCTTGCCCTCGATGGCCTCTTAACTCGGGAGGAACTCAGAGCCAAGCTCTCCGAACTAGACGAGGCCAGGGAGGCTAAAGGGAAGGAGCTAGAGGCCTACGCCCAGCGTGCCGAGAGGCTAAAGACCCTAGAGCAAGACCGCAACGCCACACTCGCCGCTTTTGTTGAGTCGGTGCCCGAGGAGCTAGACCGTCTCGCGCCCGAGGAGCGCCACCACGTCTACAAGATGCTCAGGTTGCGCGTCGATGTCGAAGGCGACGGGCGGACCAAGATCAGCGGAGTACTCACCAGAAGCGAAGCCTTTTGTAAAAATAGGGACACAGGTTAGTAGAATGCTATTCAAGTATGTTGGCCGTCGTTAGCAGAAACCAGCGTCAAGTGTTACGGGTCTTGACACCCTCAAGAACATCGATTAACATTTTAGTGTCTAAAGCTATGCCCTGAGTCAAATAGCGATCTTTTCTCTTCTTGGTAACTAATGCT
>DASQVA010000352.1:0-2862 GCA_035641035.1 Rubrobacter sp.
TGTTGGCAGAGAGGTCGTGGGGGTCGTGGGCTAGTTATTTGCTTGTGGCAATCGGTGGCTAGGGCGGCCCCATAGCCATAGATATAGCGATCTTGCGCTACCGGCTCTACGAGATAGACATCCTCATAAACCGTACCTTCGTCTACGGCTCACTCACGGCTACGCTGATCGTCCTCTACTTCGGTGGCATCGTAGTGTTGCAGAGAGCCTTCGTCTTGCTTACCGGCCAGCAGTCCACCCTCGCGGTCGTGGCCTCCACTCTAGCCATCGCCGCTTTGTTCAGCCCTCTGCGCCGCCGTATCCAAGGTTTCGTCGATCGGCGCTTCTATCGTAGGAAGTACGATGCGAGGAAGACTCTGGAAGCCTTTTCCGCGAAGTTGACGAGCGAGACGGACCTCGATGCCTTGACCGACGATCTCATAGAGGTGGTCAGGGAGACGATACAACCGGCGCACGTGAGTTTGTGGCTGCGTCCCAAGAGGGCTTCTAAAGGCCGGCAGACGGACTAGCGACACTTGTTCACCCGAGTGCGTGGACATGGCCTCTTTTTCCGAAGTGGAGGCGGGGAATCGACCCGAGCCCGCGATCGGGTCGGCTCCAGGTTCAGGCGAGAGGCTCCGAGGGCTGATGTACCGGCTTATCCTGCGGCGGTGCCATAGTCGTAGGTGGGCAGGGGGCCGCCGGCGTCCCTGATTATGTAGCCTTCGAACATCCGCTTGACTACGTTGGGCTCGACCCCCGCTATGTCGTTGTGCATACCAGGGTCCTGCTCCAAGTCATAGAGTTTGGCGTCGGCGCCCTGGTTGGTGCTGAACATGACGTAGCGGTCGTCGCGGGCCCAGACATGGTCGTTGTAGCCGATCGTAAAGTGGGGTCTCGCCTCGGGCTTCCCGCCTCCGAGCACGACGGAGAGGTCCTGGCCGTCCAGTTCCTGCCTAGGTTCGATCCCGAGGAACCCGAGTATCGTAGGCGCGACGTCGTGGGTGGAGGCGTAGTAGTCGCTCGTCTGTCCAGCCCCCCTGCCTTCAGGGTGCCTTATATAGAACGGAATGTCGGTAACCTCGGGCCAGAGCACGTTGTCCGGCTTGCCCGTGTAGCCGTGCTCGCCGTGGGCGACGCCGTGGTCGGAGAGGAGTATGAGGAGCGTGTTATCGAAGAGGCCTAGCTCTTCCATTTTGTCGAGGAAGCGCCCCAACCAGCGGTCCGTCATGGTGACCTCAGCCGAGTAGCGCGCCTTCATTCTCTCGAGCTCCCTCGGCAGCAGGTAGCTGCTCGGACCGTAGATCACCGAGAACGGCTCCTTGAGGTTGTAGGGCTCGTCGTCGTACATCTCGAGGTACCTCTCGGGCGGGTCCCAGGGCTCGTGCGGATCGTAGCTGTCCACCGTAAGGAAGAAAGGCCCACCCTTGCTCAAGACTTCGAGGTAGTCCGCGGCCTGGGAGAAGACCATGGGTGAGAACCAGTCGGCCTCCGTCTTACGCTCCTTCACGTTGGCGAAGTACTGGCGCATCTGGCCCGTCATGGCTGGGATGTTGCCCTTGAGAAGGGCCTGGGCGACCTTGTCTTTCGGGTATGTCCACGCCGGCCTGTAATTGTCAGTGGTCTGGCCGCGGAAGAAGTCGAAGACGTCGAAGCCACGATGAATGTTGTAAGAGGGCTTGAACTGGTGCATGTTGTCCGTCACGAAGTAGGTTCCGTACCCCGCCGCCTGCATCATCTCGGCGAGCGTCGTCTGGTAGTTGGGTATCGGTTCCCAGCCCTGCAGGATTATGTCCTCACCCTTGGGCGGTACCCAGTTTCTGAAAGGCCAAGTCCTGAGGCCCGTGTGTATGGCCCTCCTAGCACAGATCGTCGGTATGGACTCAGGGTATGCCTTGGTAAAAAGCAAGCTATCTTTGGCGAGGGCATCAAGGTTGGGGCTCCGGATCTTATCGTTGCCGTAGACGCCGATGTGATCCTTCCTCAGGCTGTCGATGATGATAAGCACCACGTTAGTACCCTTTTTGACGCTGGGGGGATCGAGCGTGATGTTGCGGATGCGCTCTGGGAGGTCGCAGCCTGTGGTACCGATCAGCGTCGCCGCGGCCATCCCGGCGCCGGTCATCTTGAGGAAGTCTCTGCGGGTCAGCGTGCGTTTTCTCACGAAGCAAGAGCGTACTACGCAACAATGCGACCTACAAGCCGAACGGGCGGGCCGTCACCGTGAACCGCGCCACCCTGGCGAGCTGGGGGACTGCTAGAATGATCTCTATGAGAAGCATCATGGCCGTCGGGATCGGGTTGCTGTTGGCGCTAGTGCTCGGTCTACTCGTGGTGCAGGGGATATTCGCGCCGGTCCTCACACGTTTCTTTGGGCTCGAGCGCGCAGGCCCCGCCGCCCTCCCGCTCATCTTGCTCGTCTTCGCCGCCGCGTTCTCGTTCTACTTCGGGGGGATGGCCGCCAGCTACAAGGCGCCCTTTCTGCATCGGCTGCACGGGGTTCTGGTCGTCCCTGTAGCCTTCGTTCTTTCGTTGGTGCTCAACTTCGTCCTGGGCAAAGGGTTCCTGCCAGGCGTCGATGGTACCTGGGCCGCGGGGCTCGTGGCCAGCTTCCTCGTCGTCTCGGGCACGGCCTCCTACGTAGGGGCCCTCCGTGGGGAGGCGCTCTATGCCCACAACCAGAAGGTCGCGCGGCGCCGCCGTTAGCCCCGGCTAGCGGGCCTGGACGCCGATCATCAAACGCCCCCTAGAGTCCATTCTAGCGTTGGGCTGCCGGCTCGACGCCTCGACTTCGGCCGGGTCTTCACCCGTACCCGTGAGGTAGACCCTGGGTTCCTTGACCCCTTCTGTCGGGTCGGAGACGTAGCGGCGCCAGGCCATGTC
>DASQVA010000353.1:0-2439 GCA_035641035.1 Rubrobacter sp.
CCTCGGAGAGGAGCCGTTCGCAGAGGTGGCTTCCCAAAAACCCAGCTCCCCCCGTAACCAGCGCCCGTGGTCTCCTCCTCCTAGCCACGGCGCCCAAAGCCACTGTAGAGGAGGCCGGCCTCGAGGGCGGCCTCAGGCTCCACCACGTTGCGCCCATCCACCAAGACTTTTGGTTCCTCCATGAGGGCGGCGGCGCGCTCCAGGTCAAGCTCGCGGAATTCCTCCCACTCCGTGACGATCACCGCCGCGTGCGCCCCTTCTAGGGCCTCGTAGGGGTCGAAGACGACCTTCATCGTGCTGCTCGGCAGGAGCCGCCGTGCAGCGGCTTTTTTGCCGGCCACGGGGTCGTAGCCCACCACTCGGGCACCCAAAGAGTCCAGAGAGCGGGCTATCGTTAGGCTCGGGGCTTCGCGCAGGTCGTCGGTGTTGGGCTTGAAGGCGAGGCCCAGGAGGGCTATTCGCTTGCCCTTCAGGGTGTGCAGCTCTCGCTGGAGCTTAGAGATAACTCGCTTGCGCTGCCGGGCGTTCACGACGACCGCGGCGTCCAGCAGCACAGGCTCGTAGTCGTATTCCCTGGCCACCGCGCGCAAAGCGGCGACGTCCTTGGGGAAGCACGATCCACCCCAGCCGATCCCCGCGGAGAGGAAGCGAGGCCCTATGCGCTCGTCCAGGCCGATGCCGTAGGCCACCTCCCCTACGTCCGCGCCGACGAGCTCACAGAGGTTTGCGACCTCGTTTATGAAGCTGATCTTGGTCGCAAGGAAAGCGTTTGAAGCGTACTTGATCATCTCCGCGCTCACGAGGTCCGTCGTCACGAACGGTACTGCGACCTTGGGGCGGGGATCCCATTCCGTGGGGAAGCTCTGCTCCACTATCGGGGTGTAGAGGGCCCTGAGGGCGTCGAGGGCCTCCCTGGAGTCCGTCCCTACCACCACGCGGTCGGGGAAGAGGGAGTCATGCACGGCGCTGCCCTCCCTCAAGAACTCCGGATTGGAGGCGACCCTGAACTCAGTACCCTCGCCTCCCGCCTCGTCTATGCCATCGTCTACCAACGTCGAGACGTAATAGGCGCTACCTACAGGCACCGTGCTCTTGTTTACTACGACGAGTGGAAGCTCGCGCGGTGGAGTCGAGTGGCCGAGCGCGCGTCCTATCGCGCGGGCAACGTCGGCCACGTTCGAGAGGTCGGCCGATCCATCACCGCCCTGCGGCGTACCGACGGCTAGAATGAGGATGTCCGACCCTCGTACGACCTCGGTCAGTCCCTCGGAGCCGGCAAATCGGAGCCTTCCTGCGCACTTGGCGATTAGCTCCTCGACGCCGGGCTCGTAGAACGGGACCCTTCCCACTTTGAGGCCCGCCACGCGCTCCTGGTTGTTGTCCAGGCATGTCACCCTGTGTCCGATATAGGCGAGCGATGCCCCCGTCGCCAACCCGACGTAGCCCGTCCCAACGACACCCACATCAAGGTGCTCCATGCGACCTGTTTCCGCCTACATGCCTTCGGAAGTAAGCCTACAGTTCATAACAGAGATGTTACAGGAAGGGGGAATACGCGACTAGCCTCGACGGTAGGACCCTACTCTTTCGGCCTGGTGCGTCTTGCCACGGCCTTTGCGCCCGGTATGCGAAGGACGTTCTTCGTTACGGCATCAGCAAGCTTGTAGCGGCCGGCACTGCGATAGTCGCTTAGTTTCGAGACTACTAGCAACCTTTCCTCTTTGAGCCTGGAGTTGCGCTCTTCGAGCTGGGACGTGCGCTTCTCGAGCTGGGAGATGCGCCTCTCGAGTTGAGAGGTGCGACTCTGAAGCCCCCTCTTCTCCATTTTGAGGCTGGCGTTGCGCTCTTGCAGCTGGGATTTTCGCTTCTCGAGCTGGGAGATGCGTTTCTGAAGTTCTGTGTTACGGCCGGCCAGCAGTTGGTGTTCGCCGATCAAGTCCTGATATTGCCCGCTCAGAGTGTCCGCCTCGTCTTTGTAGGTGCTTACGATGCCGATCAACTCTTGCTCCCGACTCGCCAACCATAGCGGGTCCAACCGTTGGCTAAAGAGATGGGCGAGCTCTGCCAGAGACCTCTGTACATCCGCAGAATCCTCATCGGGGTAGACGATCCCAAGATTACTCGTCGCCATACCCGAACTCAGGTCACCGAAGAGCCGAAAATGGTACTTTCCCCGGGCTCTCTGCATACAGTCTGCGATTCCTGCCTGTACGAAAGGTCCCCCGTCACCCCTGCAGTGGTCCAGGATGGCAACGGCGCGCGGGTTGGCATCGAAGATAGCCTGAAGATCTGCGTCCACCGCCTCCCTCGTGCGCGACCCGCCCAAGAACGCTAGCAGCGGTTCGTCTTCCGGGAGTTCCTGCACTGCCTTGGTCCAGGCGCTACTTAGCTCGCCTGTGCGAAGCTCTATCTTGAGGCGTTCATCGGCGAATTCTGCGA
>DASQVA010000354.1:0-4138 GCA_035641035.1 Rubrobacter sp.
GAACGGTAGTAAAATTTGGCCGCCTCGTTGACGATCTGATCGAACGCCGGGGTGATAAAGTCGCCAAACTGTATCTCCGCCACGGGCCGCATCCCGTTTGCGGAGAGCCCTATCGCGGAGCCGACGATCAAGCTCTCAGCCAGAGGCGTGTCTAGCACCCTCTCCGCCCCGAACTCGTCCTGCAAACCCTGCGTCACCCTGAACACGCCGCCGGCCCGGCCAACATCCTCGCCCAGCACCATAACCGACCCATCGGAGCGCATCTCTTCGGCCAGGCCCTCGTGGATCGCCTGGAGCAGGTTCCTCGTCGCCATGGGTACCTCTAGCCTTCCGCGTAGACGCCGGACAGCACGCTCTCGGGCTCCGCGAAGGGTGCGTTCTCAGCGTACTCGCTCGCCTCGGCGACCTCGGCCTTGATACGGCCGTCGATCTCGTCGCGCTGCTCTTCGTTGAGAATCCCGTTGTCGAGGAGGTAATTCTCGAAGCGGACGATGGGGTCCTTCAGGCGCCAACCCTCTATCTCCTCGCGCTCGCGGTAGCGCCGGTCGTCGTCGTCCGAGGAGTGGGCCGTCATCCGGTAGGTCTTGGCCTCGATGAGCGTCGGGCCGTCACCGCGCCGCGCCCGCTCGACGGCCTCTCGGGCGGTCTCGTAGACGCCGAGCACGTCGTTGCCGTCCACCTCGTAGCCAGGGAACCCGAAGCCCCCGGCACGCTTCGCTATGGACCCCGCGACCTGCGCGGGCGCGGGCGTTGAGATCGAGTAGACGTTGTTCTCGACCAGGAACACTACCGGCAGGTCGTGGATGCCAGCGAAGTTCATCGCCTCGTGCCAGTCTCCGCCGCTCGTCGACGCTTCACCGCCACAGGCCATCACGACCCCGTCCTCGCCGCGCATCTTGAAGGCTAGGGCCGTGCCTGTGGCCTGCGGGTATTGGACGCCAACGGGGGCGGAGGCCGTCACGATGTTCAGCTCGCGGTCGGAGTAGTGGCCCGGCATCTGGCGTCCGCCACTGTTCGGGTCTTCTTTCCTGCCGAGGAGGCTCAGGAATTGGCCGCGCGGGGTCTGTCCGAGCAGGAGCGTCATGCCCGAGTCGCGGTAGTAGGGGTAGAGGTAGTCGTGGCCGGGGCGCAGGTTGTAGGCGGCGCCGACCTGGGCTGCCTCCTGACCCTGGCAGGATATGACAAAGGCGGCCTTACCCTGACGGTTCAGGATCCAAGACCGCTCGTCCACCCTCCTCGCTAGAAGCATGTGGTAGTGCAGCCTGCGTAGGTCGTCCTCGTCTAACCCCAGCGCCCCGTGGTGCGCCCGGGTCTCTTCGATAGCCATAGACCTCCTCCTCTGCTCAAAGGTCCCCACGAGAGGAGCCGAGACCGCTCCTCCTTACCCAAAAATTTTAACAGACCACCTCTACCTGGACCGCGAAACCGGGAGACTGTATGCATCCACCATGCAGCCCCGCGGAATCGCCGATCGCCCAGCATATGCTCCGTCGCCGACACCCATAAGCTCATCCCTGCTGACGGGCGATAAGAAGACGGTCTGCAGCAGGTTGAGCAGGCGCTCCCCACCGTTCTGCACGGCGGAAGAACGCTGTCGAGGCCCTATCGGGTGCACTTCTCATAAAGATGCGAAGCTTCGGTATAGATGTCGTCCTGATGCAACAAACCGGTGTGCACACTCCGCTCGCCGGCAAGATAAACGCCACGGCGCGCGACACCGGTCCCATGCTCGCTACAAGGTAGGGTTCAGTGCGCGCGTTTATTCGGGCCTGCGCCGCTGTTGCCCAACCGCGCCTGGAACGCCCTGACGGTCCGGCAGTTCCCCTTGGTCCGCTCGAGGCTCCGATGACATCCGCCGACGTACCTCTATCGGCGCAATAACCCGCTCTCACAGCAGGATCGCGACCGGGGAACATCACCGTAGCGACGAGTCAGATCGGGGATCCAGCCCCCCACGAAGCGATCCTTTTAGATCACCGGCGTCTCTCGGTAGTCGCCGAACACCTCCTTGAGGGCATCAGAAATCTCCTGCACCGTCGCGTAGGCGCGGACGGCGTCCAGGATCGGGTACATCGTGTTCTCGTCGCCCCGTGCGACGCGCTTGAGCTCTTCGAGGCATCGCGCGACTTCGGCGTTGTCGCGGCGCCGCTTTAGCTCTTCCAGGCGTTCGAGCTGGCCTCTTGAGACGTCGGGGTCTATGCGGTGCAGTTCTACGTCTTGTTCGTCCTGGGGTTCGTAGACGTTGACGTTGACCATGTAACGCCGTTTCTCTTCGAGCTCGCGTTGGTAGCGGGCGGAGGCCTCGGAGATCTCGCGCATCGGGAAACCCAGTTCTATGGCCTTGATCATGCCGCCCATCTCGTCTATCTGGCGGAAGTAGTCGTATGCCTGCCGCTCGAGCTCGTCGGTCAGCGCCTCAACGAAGTACGAACCACCCAGAGGATCTATGGTGTTCGTCACCCCGGTCTCTAGCGCCGCTATCTGCTGGGTGCGCACGGCGATGCGCACGGCATCCTCCGTCGGGAGGGCCAACGCCTCGTCCAAGGAGTTGGTGTGCAGGCTTTGTGTGCCGCCGAGGATGGCGGCGAGAGCCTCGAAGGCGGTACGCGCTACGTTGTTGTAGGGCTCCTGGGCCGTCAGGGAGACGCCGGCGGTCTGGGTGTGGAAGCGCATGCGTAGGGACCGCTCGTCTTTCGCTCCGTACTTCTCCTTCAGAACGGTGGCCCAGATGCGCCGCGCGGCGCGGAACTTGCAGATCTCCTCGAAGAAATCTATGTGCGAGTTAAAGAAGAAAGAGAAGCGCGGGACGAAGTCATCCACGTCGAGGCCGGCATCGATGCCGGCCTCGACGTAGGCGAAGCCGTCGGCCAGGGTGAAGGCGAGCTCCTGTGCCGCCGTCGAGCCGGCTTCGCGGATATGGTAGCCGCTGATGGAGACAGTGTTCCACTTCGGCATGTGCTCGGTCGAGTAGACGAGCATGTCCTTGAAGACGCGCATCGAGGGTTTCGGGGGGAAGAGCCACTCTTTCTGGGCGATGTACTCCTTGAGGATATCGTTCTGGTTGGTGCCAGCTAGCACCTCGGGAGCGACACCCTGCTTCCCTGCGGCGACGACGTACATCGCGAGCAGCACCATCGCCGGGGCGTTGATGGTCATCGAGGTCGAGACCTCACCCATCGGAATGCCCTCGAAGAGCCGCTCCATGTCCTCGAGCGAGTCCACGGCGACGCCCTCCGTCCCGACCTCCCCGAGGGAAAGCGGCGAGTCGGAGTCGAGGCCCATCAGGGTCGGCATGTCGAAGGCTACGGAGAGGCCGTTCTGGCCGTGATCGAGCAGGTAGCGGAAGCGCACGTTGGTCTCGGCCGCGGTGCCGTAGCCGGCGAACTGCCTGACGGTCCAGAGTCGCCCGCGGTACATGTTCGGGTAGACCCCGCGGGTGTAGGGGTACTCGCCCGGGTAGCCGACCTTCTCGTCGTAGTCACCCTCGACGTCGTCGGGGGTGTAAAGCGGTTTTATCGGCACGCCGGACATCGTGGAGAACTCGGCGTCGCGCTCGGGGGCATTGGAATAGGCCTCTTGCCAGCGGTCCTTGGCGGGCTTCCTAGTGTCCAAGGCGAATTCCTCCTACGGTTCCTATACTACTCGCACAGACTGTAGCATACTGGCCATGCGTACTCCGCTCGTCCGGATGACGACGCGTCCTCCCTCAACAGGCTCAAGGGTTAGGTGGTGCCCCGCCACTCGATGCCCCCGTTCGCCAGCGCCACGGAGGCGGACCTGAGCATGGCGTAGATCAAGACCGCGGTTCCGAATGGATGCAGCGCAGTGTAGAGGGGGAGACTTTGGCCCCAGAAAACCTCGGCCCGTACGCGTACATGGCGGCCACGACCAGCACGTCGGCCCTGAAGAGCCAGCCTGATTGCGGCGCGCGAGGAGGCCCCCGCGAAGGGGGCGCTACGTTGGTCAGGAAGAGCACGAGTGAGGCCAGGAGGATCGCCGAAAGCCTGTAGTCCGCGCCTAGGAATATGCTCTTGTCGAGCCCTTGACGGTGCCGGCGAGTGTTTTGTGCCACTCGACGCTGACGGACCCGGTCCCGTAGGCGACTCCCTGCGATAACCCCGCATCCTTCAGCAACCTG
>DASQVA010000355.1:0-3514 GCA_035641035.1 Rubrobacter sp.
GCGTACAGGCCAGCACGCACGCCTCTTATGAGGGACAGGTCAGGCGCTACATAATCCCAGCCTGCGGACGGATCAAGCTCGGAAAGCTCACGTCCGCTCACGTACAGCACCTTTACCGCGAGATGCAGGATCGGGGACTCTCTGCCCGCACCGTCCAATACACCCACGCTGTGTTACATCGCGCCCTGAAGCAGGCTAGGCGATGGGGCATGGTGGACCGCAACGTAGCAGAAGACGTTGACCCGCCGCAGCTAAAGAGAGAAGAGATACAACCCCTGGATCCTGAACAGACCCGCAGATTAGTGCAGACCTCCAGAGTTGATCGCCTGCATGCCCTGTATGTCGTGGCGGTCACCGCCGGGTTACGGCCCGGCGAAATGCTGGCGCTCCGTTGGAGTGATGTGGACCTGGCAGCTGGTAACTTGCGCATAAACCGTGCGCTCTCGGGTGGCGAGTTCGCCGCGACTAAGACGCCCCGTAGCCGCCGCAAGATAGAACTCTCCGACACCGCACGTGCCGCTCTCAAAAGCCACCGCAAGCGTCAACTAGAGGAGCAGATGCAACGGACCGGACTATGGAAAGATCACGGGCTAGTATTCCCCAGCTCCGTCGGCACGCCCCTATCCCACCGCAACGTCGTGCGCTCGTTCAAAGCGCTACTAAAGCGCGCCGGTCTTCCCGTCGGCACCAGGCTCTACGACCTTCGCCACACCTGCGCCACGCTGCTACTCAACGGCAACGTCCATCCAAAATACGTCCAGGAACTCCTGGGACACGCTTCCATAGCGCAAACGCTGGACACCTACAGCCACGTGCTGAAGGGAATGGACGGCGGTATAGGCATCGCGATGGACGCCGCGTTGGGTTAGAGTTCACCAAACTACTGTAGAACTACTGTAGAACGGCCCCGGCGCTCTTACCGGGGTTTCTGTCTAAACCGCGTATTCGCCTTATCTACGGGGAGACTGTAAGTGAGCCGCCCAGGACTCGAACCTGGAACCTAGAGATTAAGAGTCTCTTGCTCTGCCAATTGAGCTAGCGGCCCGTAACGAGATAAAATTATAGCATCGTCCAAAGGGATGTAGAGGGCCGAAGTTAAGTTTTGTTTACGGGGCTTGCGCGGGCTGCAGGCGTGGCCTTATAATCTCTGTATCATCCTAGCGGCCTTATCTGGAGGCCGCTAAGGGCCGGAAAAGGGTCTCACCCTTATGTGAACGCCGGCCCTTTTCTTGTGCGCGCTGATCGCGTTAACCTACTTCTTCGGCGATGGTGAAGAGCTCTTCGGCGTGCCGGCGCACGGATTGCACTAGGTCGTCGTTGGCGGTGACAATGAGGATGCGGTGCAGGGGAGCGTGGTAGCGGGTCACGTCGTCCTCGGACATGCCGGAGAGCCCCTGCCAGCCCATGGGGTTGCGCCATCCGGGGAGCGGAGTACGACGGATAAGGCGGAGGTCGATGGGGAGGTGCTCTCTCTCGGGGAGGTCTATGAGGATATCGAAGGGACCGGCGACCCCTTTGCGGTAGCGGGTGAGGTAGCGGGACCAGCCCTCTTCCACGCGCCGGCGCCAGGAGGCGTCGTCGCGGAGCCTGAGCAGGGAGGCGTAGCTCGGGTGGCGCTCGTCGAACTCCAGGGCGAGGTGGTAGGGTTTGCGCTCGGCGAGGCGCTTCATGAGAGCGGCCGTGGAGCCCTCGGGCCCGGCGGAGTCCTGCAGCAAGGCAAAGGCCCCGGCGTCGTCCTTCTCGGAGAGCTCTTCGAAAGTCACGGTGCCCGCCTGGAGAGCGTCCTGGACGGCCCGCAAGAACATCACGGTTGGGATGCGCAGGGCGTAGTGGCCGTAGACGTTGTAGTGCACCAGGTAGCGCGAGAAGACCAGGGACTGCAGGGAGCCGGTTCCCTCCTCGTCGAGCGCCAATACTGCCCGGTTCTCCTGGCCCACGATCCTGAGGCGTTCTATGAGGGGCTCCGCCTCGACCAGGCCGTAGGGAACCCTGGCCCCCCTGCCGTCACGGATGAGGCGGTCCAGGGCAGAGACGTTCAGGGAGCCGAAGAGGATGTCCCTGAGGAGGTGTTCGGTCGGCGTCAGGCTGTGCGGCGGGTCGTCTCCACGCGAGACGAGCCTGAAGATGTTGTGGGGCTCTAGATCCCACTCGCTCCTGAGCACCTTCGCCACCTCGGAGTGTTCGATCCAGCGCCGGCTCAACTCCTTGAGCGTGGGCGCGCCGGGCAGCTTGATCCCCTCGACGGATCCAGCGTACGGGTAACGGCCCGCGTCGAGCAGCAGGGCGGCGGCCAGGGCCCCTTGCACCTCGCGGGCCTCCAGGTAGGCCCCGGATTCCGTTATGCGCTTGAGCGTAAGCCTCGCGAGGTGGTAGACACCGACGGCGTGGTCGAGGCGCGTGTCGCGGGCCTTCGGGAAGGAGGAGAAGGTGAACCCGAGCTCGCTCATACCTTTCAGGCGTTGCATGGCACCGGTCTCGAGTAGGGACCTCACAGCCCGGTCTACTTGGACGTCTCCCCAGATCGCGTCCCGGATTTTTCTCCCGGAGCCCCCGAAGAGCTCCCCAACCGTACCGCTCAATGACGCTCCCGATCTTCTGCTTCGGGTTATTCTAACTAAAATGGGCCAGCACGCTCGTGGCGGGATGCCCTTGGCGGACGACGGGTGTAACATTCCGGTCTCGAATGGAGGAGCCAATATACATGCCGAAGGGTTAGAGGTCCTGAGCGGAGAGTCCGTGATCCTCAGGCCGCCGCGCGAGTCCGACGTGGAGGCGGTCTACTCCTGGGATCGCGACCCCGAGCTCGCCGCTTGGAACGGCCGGTCTCCCATCTCCATCTCCCTCTCGGCCGCGCGCCGCGACTACCTTACCCGCTGGGAGGACCGGAGCGTCACAACCTTTATCATAGAGGCCACTGGGGATCCCATTGGCCTGGCGACCCTCTACGACTTCCGCCGCGGCGGCTGCGAGCTCGGTATAAAGATCGGACTAGGCAGCCTGCGCGGCAAGGGCTTCGCCACCGAAGCCGTCTCGCTCCTTCTCGACTACGCCTTCGACACCTTGGGCCTCACGGCCGTCCGCGGTTCGACTCTAGCCCACAACCACAGGATGCAGCGCGTCTTCGAGAAGAACGGCTTCACGCAGGTCGGCGACGGCTCTCTCCTGAGCCGCTACGACAACCGCCGCTACACCGAGCTCTTCTACGAGCGCCACCGCGACGGGTAAGGACCGAACCCGAGCTTTCGCCCGGTCACGCTACTCAGATCTAGCCGCACCGGTCGAAGTCCCCTACAACGCCGCCCACTAACCCGAAGCGACACACCCGCAGCTGGCGCCAACCCTCATCTGACAGCTCCTGACGAGGCATTTACGTAGAGGTGTTCTATATGGAGAACGCCTACACCTTATGGAAGTACCTCTAATGGAGTGGATCGACAAATGTCCGGCACTTTAGCGGATGTAAGGCTCGATTCTGCCAGCTACAGCGTTGGTCAAAACCATTGACCCAAAGGTA
>DASQVA010000356.1:0-12438 GCA_035641035.1 Rubrobacter sp.
ATCCCGCAGGAAAGTCTCAATGTAGAGGAGATAGACGAGCCTAAGATCGAGGATCCCTTTGACGTCATCGTCCGGGTAGGGGCCGCCGGGCTCTGCCGCACCGACATCCACGTCATCGAAGGCCAGTGGGCACCGATTCAAGACCCTAATGGCTCCTTGCTGCCCTACGTGCCCGGCCACGAAAACGCCGGTTGGGTTGAGGAGGTGGGCTCCGGTGTGACGAACGTGTCCGTAGGGGACACCGTGATCTGCCACCCCCTCATGACCTGCGGTCTCTGCCGAGCCTGCCGGGCCGGCGATGACATGCACTGCGAGAACGGCCAGTTCCCCGGCCTCTCCCGCGACGGGGGCTTCGCCGATCTCCTGAAGACCAACGCGCGTGCAGTCGTGAAGTTAGACCCGGTCCTTGAGCCGAAGGATATAGCGGCCCTCGCGGACGCCGGCCTAACCGCCTACCACGCCGTAAGGAAGTCCGTGCCTTTGCTCTACGCGGGCACCAAGGCTGTGGTCATGGGCTGCGGGGGCCTGGGCCACATTGGCATCCAGTGCTTGAAGGCGCTCACCCCGGCGGAGATCATCGCCACCGATCCCAACGAGAAGGCGCTCGAGCTCGCCAAGGAGTGGGGTGCCGACGACACCGTGAAAGTGGAGGAAAACTACGTCGACACGGTATTGGAGATCACCAATGGCAAGGGCGCAGAGGTCGTCTTCGACTATGTCGGCGAGAGGGGCGCCGAGGACGACGCCTGGAAGATGACCCGGCCCGGCGGCTCACACTACGTCATAGGCTACGGGGGCACGGTAGAGATCCCGACCATAGACATCATCTCCACCGAGCGCAGCGTGACAGGCAACCTAGTAGGCACCTACAACGACCTCGCCGAGCTGATGGTCCTGACCGCCCAGGGCAAGGTCAGCCTGCTCACCTCGACCTATCCCTTGGACGCCGTCAACGATGCGATACAGGATCTCAACAACGGCAACCTCCAGGGACGGGGTATCCTCATACCACAAGGGTAGAAGTCAAAGCACTATCGCACGACCTAAAGGAACGGGGCCCGGAGAGCTTCACCGGGTCCCGCCCGCTTCCGGCCTTCCCTAAACAAGGAGTTACAGACTCGCCGGCGGTAGGAGAGACCGAACTCAACCGCTGGCGTATTCAGAGAACGACGGGATCCCGGCAACACTCTCGGCCGACCGGACGGCTTGCAGGATGGCCTCGCGCATGACGCGCGCCCCCCACGCCCCGACCACGTCGACGACCGCATCGACCGCTCCGACGGAGGCGGCGAAGACGATGTCCCCGTCCACGGTGGTGTGCACCGGCTCGATGGCCCGGGCTAGCCCGTCGTGGGCCATCTGGGCGACCTTGTTTGCCTGCGGCTTGGTGAGCCGAGCGTTGGTCGCCACGATGCCAAGTGTGGTGTTCTCTCCCCACCGCACACGGGCGGCCTCAGGGAGTAGTTCCACGGTGTGCCCGAGCTTCCCGTCTTCGAGACGCGGACCGGCGAGTACCACCCCGCACTCGTCGCGCACGTCGCCGAAGGCGTTCACGGCCGCCAGGGCACCAACGATGAGACCGCCGTCGACGCGGACGGAGGCGCTACCGATCCCGCCCTTCATCGCCCGGTCCATGCCGAGCACCTTGCCGACCGTGGCGCCGGTCCCAGCGCCTACACTGCCTTGCGCAAAGGTCTCACTCGCGGCGGCGGAGGCGGCCCCGTAGCCCATCGCGGCGTCGGGACGGACGGCGGGGTCGCCGACGAGCACGTCGAAGAGGACGGCGGCCGAGACCAAGGGTATCCGGGCCACGCCAACGTCGAGACCGATATCCCTCTCCTCAAGGAAGCGGACCACACCGTCGGCGGCGGCCAACCCGAAAGCGCTGCCGCCGGTCAGGAGCAGGGCGTGCGTGGGGCGCACGGCGCCCACGGGCCCCAGTCGGTCCGTCTCTCGCGTCCCGGGGGAAGAACCCCGCACGTCCACGCCCACCACGGCTCCGTTTGGGCCTTTGAAGAGGACGACGGTGCAGCCGGTGATACCCTCTAGGTCGGTAGCGTGGCCCACGAGTACGTTAGGCACGTCGCAGAGGTTGTCCCGCATGGAGGCTTAGAAGTCCGGGTGTTGTGGGGGTTCCGGAGGATCCGGCAACTCCCAATCGTCGGTGTCGGCGGGGATGACGCCGGGGTTGTCGCGAGCGAGGTGGCCGAGGGAGACGAGCTCTTGGTCGGAGCGCTTGGGTCCGAACTGGACGAAGACGGAGTCTTTGACCATCGAGTAGTCCACGACCTTGCCCTCGCGTTCGCCAAGCTTAACGATCGAGTTGCGGAAGGGCGCCCGTTCTTTGAACTCCTTGTAGGCGTCGTGCTCGTAGCGCATGCAGCACTTGACCTCGCCGCAGCAGCCCAGGACCTTCTCGTTGGGCGTCACGCCTTGCTGCTTGGCGAGCCTGACGTTTACCGGCCCCAGACTCCGCGCGCCGCTCCACGTGGCGCAGCACAGAGGCAGCCCACAGGTGTCGCAGCCGCCCACGTCCCCCGATCGGTCGATAAAGCGGAACCTGCGGAAGACGACGCGAGCATCGTAGGTCCGCTCGAGGCCGTCCTTGACCGGGGTGAGGTCCACTTCCTTCTCGCCGGCCTCGTACTTGACCTCGACGTAAGAGCCGTCCAGGGAGACGTCGCACCCGATGAACTGTACGCCGGTGATAATGTAATCCCGGGCGAGCTTTCGGGCCTCGTTGCGGACCTCGCGCCCCAGCTCCCTGAGGTGATCCGCCTCCCTGGCGTCCTCCTGGGTGGCAACGCGCAGTATGTCGTAGGGTTCGGCGTACGGTTCGCGGCGGCGGGGGGTGAGGACAACCTTCCCGATAAATTCCCCCACCTCGGTGGCAACGACCACCGAGTAGCCAACCCTGAGGTCTAGCTCCCGCGCGTAGCAGAGCCTAGGGACGGTCCAGCCGGGGATACGGACGTCGACTAGCCGGGGGAGGGTTCGAGTATCTTGCGCCGTATCCGCGATAACGCCACCTCCAAGATCGCCTCCGGGGAGACATTATACGCAAGAGCCGTGCGCGCTTCCCCTAGAACCAGCGCCGCCCCCGCCCAGTCCGCCCCGGGGTGCTCCTCCACCCGACCTTTGATCTCCGCGATCCTGTCCGCGTTGGCGACCAGCTCCTCAGCGCCAGCCCCGACCACCCCTGCGTCCCTGTACAGGAGGGCGAGCAAATGCAGGGACTCGCGCACCGCCCCGTCCCGCGCAGCCCTCGCGGCGCGCTTGGCCCCGTCCTTCGCCCGCCGGTCTTGCTCCTCGAACCCCGCCAGGACCTCCCGCTCCCGCGCTGCGCCCACGGCCTCGGCCCGGTCCACGATCCCCTGTACGGCTCCGTGGCGCCCCTCGAAGTCCTCCGAAAAAGCGAACCCCGCCTCGAAGACGGCCTCGCGCAACTCACCGAACTCGGGGTCCTCAGCGTAGCGCAGTGAGAGCCCGACGCTCCCCCGCCCGAGCGCCGCCGCGAGCGCCGGCTCGTCCGCGCCTCTCCCCTCCAAAAACCTTGCCACCACGCCAGCCGGGACGGGATTGAACCGCACCGCCTGGGCACGGGAGAGGATCGTCGGCAGCACGCCCTCGCGCGAGGTCACCACAAGCAAGAAGACCGTCTCGCCCACGGGTTCCTCCAGTGTCTTAAGGAGCGCGTTCGCCGCCTGTACGTTCAGCGTGTCCGCCTGCAAGACCAAAACCCGGCGCGCGCCCTCGAAAGGCCGGCTCGAAGCGAGGCGGATCACCTCCCGGACCTGCCCGATGGTCGTGAAGGCACCCTCCGGCAGAACCTCCGTCAGGTCGGGGTGCAGCCCCCGCAGAGCCCGGTTCTCCGCCGAGGGGTTGCCGCCCGCGACCAGTGCGGCGCCGAACCTTAGTGCCACCGTCCGCTTGCCGACCCCGGGAGAGCCATGGAAAAGATAGGCGTGGGAGACTTCGCCCGTCCGAAGGGCCGTCTCCAGAAGCCGCAGCGCCGTCTCGTTACCGACGATACCCCCGAAAGTGCCCATCGCCTCAGCCCTCTCCCTCGTCCTCATTGCGCACCGTGAGACCGGCCACGATAGCCACCCCGACCCCCGTGCCAACTCCCATCCGGGGGGCGGGGTTGTTCGGCCGGATCCTAAGCGGGGCCCCGATAGCGATGCCGATGCCAAGGCCCATCCCCAGAAAACGTCGCCTTCTCTCGTCCTCCGGTCTCCTGTCCACGCCGCTCCTTGAGGGATCTCCCCGAGGGAGCTACTCTTCTCCCCCACGAGTATATTGCATGGCCCGTATCCGCCCCACCACCAGCCCGGCGAGCTCGCGCGGGGGTCGCGAAGCGTCGAGGATCTCGATCCGCCCGGGCTCCAGCCGAGCCAGCTCCTCGAAGCCCTCCTCCACCCGCCGCATAAAATCCGCCCCGACGGATTCGATCCTGTCCGGCCGCACCCCGAGCTCTTCGACCCGCCGCTCCCGCTCAGCGGGATCCAACCTCAGATAGAACGTCCTGTCGGGCAAGATGGCACCGACGGCGAAGGCGTTCAGCGCGCGCACCGCATCGACCCCGAGTCCCCTCCCGAAGCCCTGGTAGGCGATGCTGGAGTCGAGGTAGCGCTCGCACAGTACGGTCTCGCCCGCTTCGAGGCGCGGCAGTATCTCTCCGCGCGCGTGATCGGCCCGGGCCGCCGCGTACAGGTACGCCTCGGTCCACGCGTCCATCTCCATACCTGGCTCCAGCAAAATCTTCCGGATGCGTTCGGCCGCTGGGGTCCCACCCGGTTCGCGTGTGAAGTGCGTCGGGGGATCTGCGCCTGCGAGGTGCGGCACGAGGGCTCGCACCAGGGTGGACTTACCGGAGAAATCCAAGCCCTCGACCGTTACGAAGACGCCTCTGGAAATAGCTTGCGGTATACCTTGCAGAGTCTGCGCAGCCGACCCTTTAGGCTGCGGCCCGGCGCAGGGCGTGGCGCTCGGCGGCCGAGACATGGGCCTCGAAGAGGCTGCCCTGCCGGGGATCGGAACCACGCATCGCCTCGGCGTGCCACTGCACGCCGACGAGCCACCGCTCCGAGAGGTCCCAGGATTCGACCGCCTCCGCGACCCCGTCGGAGGAGCGCGCAGACACCACGAGGCCGCCTGCTAGATCCTTGATCCCCTGATGGTGGTACGAGTTGACCTTGATCACGTCGCGATCCATGATCTCCGCCAGGTAAGCTCCGTCCCGAAGCTCGACTTCGTGCGTCGGCCGCCACTTGGGCGTCTCCTGCCGGTGCTTCAAGACGCCCCTGCCCCACTGCGATGGTAGGTCCTGGTAGAGCGTCCCGCCCAAGGCGACGTTCAAGAGTTGCATACCCCGGCAGATGCCGAGGATGGGTAGCCCCCGCCGCAACGCCAGATCCAGCAGCGGCATCTCGAAAGCGTCCCGCTCGGGGATGGTCGGGCCAAGTTCGGGCGCGGGCACCTCGTCGTAGTAACCCGGGTCCAGGTCGCTCCCGCCACTCAACAGCAGGCCATCCAAGCTGTGGATCACGGCCTCAGCGGACCGCGCGCCCCCGTTGGGCGGCAAGACCACGGGCACGCCCCCGGCAGCCGCCACACCCTCGACGTAGTCAAGGTCGGCACGCACGTACTTGCCTAAGGGCCGCTCCGCAACCGAGTCCACGTCTGCTTTCAATGTTGCCGTTACGCCGATGATCGGGGCCATTATCTACTCACCCTTTAACAGGTTTTTCACTTACCTTAACTATAATGCAGCAGAATACCAAACCGTGGCGGCGATGGCGAGGATCAAGAGGTATCCGACGGCGCGGGCGTAGGGCGAAGGCTGGTTGGTAGGACGCTCTTCTGCCAGGTCGAGGTCCAGCCTGTTCTCTATGTGGTGGACTTCTCCAATTTCTCGACGCTCTCTTCCCATGAGCCGTTCCCCCTCTCTTCTTCGGCCGCCTTCGCCGCGGCCTCGCGTTGCGCCTGTTTCTTCGGGCAGTCCATGTTGACGCAAGTGATCCAGGGTCGCTTGCCGCCCAGCACCTTGATCTCCGGCGAGCCACAGGCGTCGCACTGGGTGCCCAAGGGTATGATCTCGCCGCGCTGCGGGAGCGGGTAGGTGACGTGGCAATCGGGGTACCCGGAACAGCCGACGAAACGCTTGCGGCTCTTGCGACTGCGGCGGATGATCAGGTCGTGTCCGCTCTCGGGGCACTTGCCCAAAGTTTCGTCCGTGCGGATGCCCTCCCACACGATGTCCGCGAACTCGGTCTCAGAGCTCTGAAGGTGGTCGTAGACGCGGCGCAGCACGTCGCGAGACTCGTCTACCACGAGGTCCTTGGAGATCTTGCCCTCGGAGATCGCGTCCATGCTCCGCTCGAGCTCGGCGGTCATCTCGTGCGACGCTATCTCCGAAGCGAAGTCTTTAAGGGCCTGGGCCACGGCCATGCCCTTCTCCGTGGGAACCAACGGGTCGTCATGGACGTAGCCGCGGTCGTAGAGGTTTTGGATGATGTTCGGGCGCGTCGCCTTCGTACCTAGCCCCAAATCCTCCATCACGTTTATGAGGCGCCCCGCGCCGTAGCGACCCGGCGGCTGGGTCTCCTTGGAGAGGATCTCCTTGCCGACGACCTGTAGCACGTCGCCCTCTGACAGGTTCGGAACCTCCTCGTCGGCGCGGCGGCTGTACGGGTAGACGCCCAGCCAGCCTTCCTCGGTTACGACCGTACCGCCGGTGACGAGCGTCTCGCCGCCAGAGTCGAAGCGCAGCGTCGTGCGCAGCGTCTTCGCCGGGCCTGAAAGCGTGGCGAGGAAGCGCCGGACGACTAGCTGGTATACCTTCCAGCGATCGTCGCGCATGGACTCTTTGGTGGCGTAGCCAGTCGGGTAGATCGGGGGGTGGTCCGTCGTCTCCTTCTTGCCCCGCGTCGGTGAGAGCTTGTCCTGCCCGAGCAACTGTTTCGCATACCCTCCGGCGCCATCGACGCGCTTGAGGTAGCCGAGCACCTCGCGCAGGTCGAGCGAGCGCGGGTAGACGGTGTTGTCCGTCCTTGGATAGGAGATATAGCCGTCGGTGTACAGGTCCTCAGCGATGCGGGCGGCCCTCGAAGGGCTGATCCCGAGGCTTGCCGCCGCCGTCAGAAAGGCGGTCGTGTTGAAAGGTGTCGGCGGCTTGCGGGTCGCGGACTTCTGCTCGACCTCGGTGACCGTCGCGGTCTCGGCCAGGTTCTCGTAGGCCTCGCGGACCCTGGCCTCTTCCTTGAAGCGATCTATCTCGTGGCGGACGGTGAACGACTCGCCGTTTTTGAGGCTCACCTCCAGCTCCCAATACGGCTCGGGGACGAAGGCCCGCCGCTCGCGCTCGCGCTCGGCTATGAGGGCGAGGGTCGGGGACTGCACGCGTCCCACGGAGAGAAACGCGCTCCCGTAACGCTTCGTGGCCCGGGAGACCCAGCGAGTAAGGGTGGCGCCCCAGATCAGGTCTATGTCCTGGCGCGCCTCGCCGGCATCGGCCAACTCGTTAGAGACCCCCAGGAGGTCGTCGAACGCCCGACCGACCTCGCCGGGGGTAAGGGCTGAGAAGCGCGCCCGCTCGACGTGATCCACGAGCTTGGGGTTCGCCTCGAAGACCAAAGAGAGGGCTTCCACGCCGATCAACTCGCCTTCGCGGTCGAAGTCCGTGGCGATTACGACCCGGCTCGCCTTCTTGGCGAGCGACCTTACTGCCTCGGCCACCCCCTTCTCGGAGACCGACTTCAGGATCTCGGCGTCTATGAGCTCCCGCGGCTCAACCTTCTGCCAGTTCGAGTACTGCTCGGGATACTCGGGGTTGAGGACGTGCCCCTTGAGGCCCACGGAGACCGTCTTTTCACCCTTCCAGTGGAAGGTGTGGTGCGGCACGGAGCGGTGCTTCCCCTCCTTGACCGCCCCCTCGGAGAGGAACTGGGCGATTTTCTTTGCAGTGTTTGCTTTCTCGGAGATAATTAGTCGCATATTGATCCTGGTTATAACACAATGCAGTGCCTTGATTCGAAGGCGAAAGGTAAACGTACGTCAACGTACGATCACACCCTTACGCGACCCGCCGTCGTGCTCGATCAGACGATGCTAACTGCCTCTCTCGAGACGATCTCTCGAAGGCATGCGGTGTATCGGACGGGTTATGCAGGTTCTCGAATCGTTGGATGATGGCCAGGATCATGTCTCCCCCCTCCTCGGGAAATGGATGCTCCCTAGTGACGTATTGCGCTGATCGTGTCGTCTCTTAAAGCGCTCAACGCTTCCCCGTCAGGGAGCACGGGCTCACGCTTCCAATCCACAAAACACGAGGGCTGAACACCGAAAAGTCTGCTAGGCCGCCACCTGGATCACAGATGGGTTCGAAATTCAGTGCTTCGAAGCCTTCGCATCGCCTTCTTCGATGAAGCCGCCTTCTTGATCGGTGAGTATTACGAGACTCAACCGTGCTAAAGCGGCGTTCGTGTAAGCTTCTCCTGTTTTTGGTTTTTGATCACCTCAAAGAGTGGTTGACTTTCCCTGCGGTATCACGCTTCTCATACCCCGGATTGGCGATTCATCTCTTTCGCAGGTTGGTCGCGTACGACCGCGTCACAACGCTGGCAGTAGCATAGTATAGGTTCTGTTCACTCCAGCGATGCCGATCCGCACGACGATAGGCCTCTAGGAGAGCGTTAAATGTCCTTGCTATATGCGCCACAAGACCTACTCCAATCCCCTTGGTGTTTTATACGGTACGCAACGTCGTTTAGCACTGACGTTGCCTTAAGAGAGCATCCCATTCTGTCGTACTAAAGGCAGCGCGACCGGTGACGCTTAGGTACGTCACCGGCTCGTGTTTTGACTTTGTTAAAGTTATTGTGATCTGCGCGCGCCGATGTTAGAGTTTATGTTGCTACGGTCGAGGCTTGGTGGTGGCAAGAATCGGTAGAGGATAGGAACGCGAGCCGCTATGCGTCCTGGGAGAAACAGGGAGAAACTATGAGGAGATGGTTGGGCACGCTCGGGCTCTACGCCCTGGGCCTCGCGTTGGTGGCTGCGGGTATCTTTGGCATCGCGCAGACGACCTTGCTATCGGACACGGGCGGATCCCCGAATGAGAAGGCGAATGAGAAGGCGAGCAAGCCCGCCGGGTCCCAGAAAACCCTCCCGAAGCCTGTCAAGGAGTCCGCCAACGCCGAGCAAGCGCACAATGAAGAGTCTAAAGAGGTTGAGAAGAAGCCCGAGCACGACCTCGAGCAGGTTGAGGAGGCCAAAGAGGAGCCGGACCCAATGCCGGCTTCGGCGTCCGCCTCCGCGTCCGCCTCGGCAGTTACGCCCGCGGACACGACCATGTACCTGAGCGTGCCGAAAATGGGCATCTACGACGTGCCCGTCGTCGAGGGCACCACCGAGTCGTCACTCTCCGTGGGAGCCGGACACTACACCGGCTCCGGTTACCCCTGGGTGGCGGGCTCCAACACCTATATAGCCGGCCACCGGGTCGGCTACCCCGGCACCGCGAGCGACCACGTTTTCTACAACCTGCCCAACTTGGTCGCAGGGGATCAGATCACCCTCACGGATTCTAACGGCACAACCTACAGCTACGCGGTCAGCGAGATCCTGGAGGTTCCCATAACCGACCTGTCGGTTACGGCGCCCGTGGGGAGGGACGTTGTCTCCTTGCAGACGGGCATCGAGAACTACGGCGACTACTGGACCATGGGCCCCAACTGGCTGGCCCGCTACATCGTCCGCGCCGCTTGGGTCATCTAGCCTCCCCTGTAGCTCCGGCGAACGACCCGCGTGAGCGGGTAGGCCATGTCGTCTGTTAGAGTTCACAGATGGAGGAGTATGAGCGGATCTGGGAGCGGTTCGTTTGTGATCGCCGGCTGGAGTTCGGCGGGCACATGGACCCCGAATGGCATGACGGACACGCGCTCTCGGCCTCACTCATGGTTCCGGTAAACGCGCAGCGCTTCCACGAGCGTCTGGAGCCCATCAGGGACGCGCTGCGCCCTTTCCCGTTCGTCTCGCTCCACCCAGACCACTTCATGCACGTCACGCTGGTTCTCTTGGGCTTCCTCGTGGAAGAGCCGAAGGAGAATGATGAGGTCTCACGGGAGAGGCTGGGTCGGATCGAGGCTGATGCCAGGGAGGCCCTGGCGGACTTCCCCGCCTTCACCGTCGAGCTCGCGAACGTAAACGCCTTCCCCGGTGCGGCGTTCGTCGAGGTGCACGACGGCGGGATGCTGAACGCACTGCGGGAGGCCCTGTCCATCGGGTGCGGGCTCGAGAGAGTACAAGGCCCGCCGCACCTAACCCTCGCGTACTTCCAGGCCCCGGACGGCACGCCGGTACCGGACGCCCTGATCTCCGCCATAGAACGCTACAGGGACTGGCCTGTCGGGAAGGTCGCGGTAGAAGGAGCGGAGATGACCCTGCTCGACCTTCGGACCGACTACCCAAAACCCGGGACGCTCGCCCAGATACCGCTGGGAGGAGGGGTCAGGCATCAGGTTTAAGCTAAGAGCCGCGCCGATCAATACATCTGTAAGAACAAGGAACCCCGGCACCGGTCGGACCACCCCTCCGCAATACATCCATCAACCTAAAAAGGACCTTGTGCCTGTAGGCTGATAGCAGAGGACCGATAGCTAACCGCTGAGGTCTAAGGTCCGCAGGACCTTTGGGGTGAAGAGCCAGCGCAGTTTGCCGGCTCCCGCCCGCGGCGCATCCTGGAACTCGATGCAGACAACGCCGCCCTTTTTGATCTTCATGTCCGCGCCCCCAGCCTCCCCGGTGAGCAGGTATGCCGCCAGCTCGTGCAGCCCGGGCCTATGCCCCACGAGGGCCATGGACCCCGCCCTCACGTAGGTCTCCAGTGCGAGCACCACCTTGTAGGGCGGTATCTCGGGCTCAAGGGCCGGGATCCCTTCGGGTGCGGGCCAGCCGGCCTGTTCGGCCAGGATCTCCGCCGTTCGCCACGCCCGCTCGTAGGAGCTGCTAAGAAGTATATCTACCTCGGGCACGACGCGGCCCAACCCGCGGGCCGCCCCGCGAAAATCTTCCTCTCCCTCCGGCGTAAGCGGACGCCTACTGTCGTCCGGCCAGCGTTCCGGGTCGCGCCCGTGGGCGATGGCGTGGCGAACCAGGTACAGGTACATGCGGGCTTACCGGACTACTTTCCCGGCGGCTCCGGCCTTGTTCTGGCCCTTCCGGGCATCCTCCATAACCTTCTCGAAGCGCTTCCAGCCCTTGCCCTTGAGGAGGTCCCGCAAGGCCTCGGATCCCAGCACGACCGAGCGGAGACCGGTCGCCTCGCGGGCGCAGCGCTCCGAGTAGACGCCCATCGCGAAGGCCGCGCCTCGCGGGACGCGCGGGCCTTCGGTGTTGATGCCCAGGTCCCGCAGGAAGCCCGCTGCCACGACGGCGTCCTGGTGATCGCCGAGGTCGTCCTGCAAAGCTTTCAAGGGCTTGACGAGCTTCTGAACCGGCTCTCCGTACACTTCCGAGACGAACTCCAGAGCGTAGCGCAGCCGCTTGCCCTTCTTGCGCAGCTCGTGAAAGTCTTCCGGCGAAGACGACTCACCCAGGCGTTTGGCAGCCTTGCGCCACTTGCGGTAGTGGCCCCAGATCAAGGCCGGCGCCGCGACCGTAACCGGCTCGACCACGGGGCTGTTCCCGTCGCTTTGCGCTAACTCCCACTCGGCACCAGGACCGCGGCGCAGCATCTCTGCGAAGGAAGACTCCAAGCGCCCGTAGCGGCCCGAGTCGAGCACCCCGAGCATGTTCTCGCGGGCCGTCACCCGCCGCTTCTTCATGAGGTCGAGAACCTTCTCCAGAAAACCCGAGATCTCCTCGTCGGCCTCCTCCATCCAGGCTTCGAGGCGAGCTATCTGGACGTCGAGGTCCCTCACTTCTCCGAGGGCGTTCGCCACCCAGCGCAGCTCGTCCCGAAACCACCTAGCCCGCCCCGGCAGCGCGACTTCGAACACCTTCATCGCCGCCCGCATCCGGCGCGTCGCCACGCGCGCGTCGTGCAGCTCCTCAGGGTCCTCGCCGAGGCGGGTGCCAGGCTCGTGGGCCCGCATCTCGGCGAACTGCCGACGCAACACCGAGAACGCTACCTCGCCCACGTTCATGGAGGAGTCTACGTCCGTAGGGCCGAGGTGGGCCACCCCGTCCGGGCTGAGGCCGGCGGCGTAGAGACCCGCCTCGTACTTGGAGGTGGAGGTCGGGCTCAGCTCCAGGGCGAAGTGCATCTCGTCAACGAAGCCCTGCAGGTCGGGGATCGGGGCGGCCCCCAAACCCGCCTCGACCTCGATGCGCCTCAGACGCGTCGGCTCCTCTTCCTCGTTGAGTGGTATCTCAGAGTCATCGATCAGGACCTCGCCGAGGCGGACGCCGCTTTGGTCTCCGCCGTTGGCCTCGCCG
>DASQVA010000357.1:0-2808 GCA_035641035.1 Rubrobacter sp.
CCCAGCTGGTGCACCGTGTATCCAAAGATGAAAGCGTTAGGGTCCTCGTGCTTCGCGGCGAAGGAGAGAACTTCTCCGCCGGTTCGGATCTGAAGGAGCTAGGCGAGTCGGATCTCGCTCGGGTCGAGGGTATATTTCACCGGGCTGAAGAGTGTGCTGCTGCTCTCGAAGAGAGTCCCCTGCCAACCATAGCGTGCATCCGCGGCTATGCCCTGGGCACGGGGTTGCTCATGGCCCTCGCATGTGACATGCGAGTCGCCGAGCAGAACGCAACCGTCGGTATACCCATCGCTCGACTAGGCATCACCTTGAGCGAACCCTTCGCCAGGCGCGTCGCAGCCCTAATTGGCCCGGCGAAGATGAAAGACTTGGTGTACACGGGCCGCCTCGTTGATAGCGAAGTGGCTATGCGCCTGGGGCTCGTGGACAGGGTCGTGCCGCAGAACAACTCCGTGCTGCGCGAGACCCTTCAGATCTCGAGGGTTATACGGCAGCAATCTCCGGCCTCTGTATTGGCGGCCAAGAGGTGGGGTGGATCCGGCTCCGGACGGGTTCCCGCGGCATACGACCACGTGGATCCCGACGACTTCTCGGAGGGCGTACGCGCCTTCTTGGAGCAACGGCCGCCCCGATTCTACGAAGCCAAAGGCCGACGGCAAACCCAGAAGCCATCTTCGGAGATGCGCTGACCAGAGTAAGGGGCAGGTCGGACGATTGATGGCGAAAGATGTACTGTGAACGCATCGGCGAAAGACGAGACCCTCTTACCGGTTGGCCAACCACAATGCACTAGGCAAAGAGCACCCGCAGTTGTGTACACCAGGAGCATCGACCTGCAGGTCAACGCTGTCGTCACGCTCCCGCCAGAGGAGGAACGGGGGGCGACGCTGACTAGCAGCGCACGATCCCAGGCGCCTCGTACCTGGGAGGGGTTGCCGTGAGCTCGGGCCGCGAGCAGGGCACCCCCAAGAGCGCGGGCACTGAGCCGGAAATTTCTCCAAGCACTGGCTGGCGCACCCGCCGTCAAGAGAAAGCCCGCCGCCTAGCCCAGGTGGAGAAGCTGGCTTGCGGCCGGGTTCTGCCAACCGGGAAGATCGTCCCGGCGCTGGAGGAACTCGTCGCCCCGGGAGACCGGGTTGCGCTGGAGGGCAACAATCAGAAGCAGGCGGACTTCCTGTCCCGCAGCCTGGCCGCGGTAGACCCGGAGAAGATCCACGACCTGCACATGCTGATCTCCAGCATAAGCCGCCCAGAGCAACTAGACCTTTTTGAGCGCGACGTCGCCGAGAAGGTAGACTTCTCCTACGCGGGTCCCCAGAGCCTACGCGTGGCGCAGCTCTTGGCCGACGGCAAGCTTCGCGTCGGCGCGATACACACCTACCTTGAGCTATACGGTCGCCTGTTCGTCGACCTCGTCCCGACGGTCGCGCTGGTGGCGGCCGAGGCGGCCGACGCCGAGGGCAACCTCTACACCGGCGCGAACACCGAAGATACCCCGACTATCGTTGAGGCAACCGCCTTCCGCGGCGGGATCGTGATCGCCCAGGTCAACGAGCTGGTCGACGAACTGCCTCGCGTTGACGTGCCCGGCTCGTGGGTAGACTTCGTCGTAGAGGCCGACAAGCCCTACGAGGTGGAGCCGCTGTTCACCCGCGACCCCCGCCAGATCACTGACGTGCAGGTCCTTGTCGCGATGCTCGCCATCCGGGGTGTCTACGAGCGTCACCGGGTTACCTCCCTCAACCACGGCATCGGGTTCGGCACCGCGGCTATCGAGCTGCTCCTCCCGACCTACGGGGAGTCCCTGGGCCTGCGCGGCGAGATCTGCCGCGACTGGGTCCTCAATCCTCACCCGACCCTCATCCCCGCCATCGAGAGCGGCTGGGTGAACACGATTATGCCCTTCGGCAGCGAGGTCGGGATGGAGAACTACATAGCCGCCCGACCGGATGTCTTTATGACCGGCCCCGACGGCTCGGCCCGCTCGAACCGCATGGCCGCTCAAACCGCCGGTCTCTACGCTACCGACATGTTCATCGGCTCCACCTTGCAGATGGACCCTGACGCAAACAGCTCCACCGTCACGGTGGGCAGGCTCGCGGGCTTCGGGGGCGCCCCCAACCTGGGCAGCGACGCCCGGGGCAGGCGCCACTCCACACCCGCGTGGCTGGATCTGAGCACCGCCGAGGGGGAGATCGGGCGCGGGCGCAAGCTCGTGGTGCAGATGGTAGAGACGTTCGGGCCGGGCGGGGCGCCTCGGTTTGTCGAGTCGCTGGATGCGGTGCAGGTAGGTGTCGACGCCGGGCTGCCGGTCGCCCCCGTGATGGTGTACGGCGACGACGTCACCCACGTGGTGACCGAGGAGGGTGTCGCGTACCTGTACCGCGCCCGAAACCTAAAGGAGCGCCGAGAGGCGCTCGCGGCGGTTGCCGGGGTCAGCCCAGTTGGCCGCAAACATGACCGGGGCAAGGAAGAGCGGCTGCGCAAGGACGGGCTCGTGGCCCTCCCCGAGGACCTCGGCGTCCGGCGCGCGCAGGCCAAGCGCTCGCTGCTCGCGGCGCACTCTGTTGGGGACCTTGTCGAGTGGTCCGGCGGCCTGTACACGCCCCCGGATCGGTTCTGGAGCCCGTCGTAGGGTTGGCCGCGGCCCAGACATCCGCCAGTGCCACACCGGTCGCCGCGGTATCGGCCACCCGGGTAGAGCTGCTGGCTGACCTGTCGGTATGCGCCCTGGTCGACGAGGCGGAGCTCACGCCCAAGCCGGCGCTGGTCGACCGCCGTGGCAGCGGCGCGCACGGCGATATGGAC
>DASQVA010000358.1:0-2487 GCA_035641035.1 Rubrobacter sp.
AGGGACGGATCCGGTTACCGGCTCCTGATCCTGGGCGGCGGCGACGGCTCGGTGAGCTCGGTCGTAGACTTTCTGGTCCACCACGAGGTGGTCCTCGGCCTCCTTCCCCTTGGCACGGCGAACGATTTTGCGCGCACGCTCGCGATACCGGTGGACGTAGATGGAGCCTGCGACGCGATAGCGAACGGTAAGGTCGTCGACGTAGACTTAGGTCTCGCCGGGGACAACTACTTCGTTAACGTCGCCTCCGCAGGCCTGAGCGTCGGCGCCACCCAGGCGCTCTCGCCCTGGATAAAGAAGCGGGCGGGGGCGCTGGCCTACCCGGTAGCCGCCGTCAAGGCGTTTCTGAGTCACGAGCCCTTCTCAGCCCGGATCACCTTCCCGGACGGCGACCACGAGCCTATCGAGCACGAGCGGCTCCTGCAGGTCGCCGTCGGCAACGGGCGCTTCTACGGTGGGGGGATGGTCGTCGCCCCGGACTCAGGCATAGACGACCGCAACCTTGACGTCTACGCCATTCAGCTCGGGCGTCACCGCGACATGTTCGGGGTGGCCCGCTACCTGAAGAGCGGGGACTTTATCCGCAGCGGGGGCGTGAGCCAGTACAGAACCCCGCGCGTGTGCCTGGAGACCGAGCCGGATCTCCCTGTAAACATAGACGGGGAGATCGTCGCCATGACCCCGCAAGAATTCTCCATCGCCCAAAACGCGCTCAAGGTGCTCGTCCCCCGGGACTCAACGGCGGCGCGGCGCGACCTCGGCGGTTAGCGCCAGGCAGCGCCGGGCCTTCGCACGCTTGCGCGGGTCTTCCTGGTTGCTAGACTGCGGGCAGTCGGTGGGGACCGCAAATAGGAGGAACACATGCGCCCGGAGGATATCGACGGCCTGACCGTCGGCGGCCTGCTGGACCTCGTCTACGAGCGCCGCCCGGACGACGAAGCCCTGGTCTACGCCGACCGGGACCTGCGCTACACCTACCGCGAGTTCAGGGAGGCGGTCGAGGGGTGCGCCCGGGCGCTCATGGCGCTCGGCCTGGAGAAGGGCGACCACGTCGCCGTCTGGGGCCAGAACGTCCCCGAGTGGGTGACGCTGCAGTTCGCCACGGGCAAGATAGGGGCCGTACTCGTCACGATCAACCCGGCATACAAGTCGCACGAGCTGAAGTACGTTCTCGAGCAGTCCGACGCCGAGGCCCTCTTCTTGACCGAAGGGGCAAGGGACGCGGATTTTTTGGAGATCTTGCGGGGCGCTGTCCCCGAGCTGGCCGAGGCTGGCGAACTCTCCGCCGAGGAGCTCCCCTTCCTGAAGAACATCGTCCTCATGGGTGGGGACCCTCCGGAGAACTTGCCCGTGTTGAGTTTCGACGAGTTACTGGAGAGGGCCGAGGAGGTCTCGCCGGAGGAGTTGCGCGGACGGCAGGCTTCGCTCAGCGCGGAGGACGTCATCAACATGCAGTACACCTCCGGGACGACGGGCTTCCCCAAGGGCGTGCGACTAACCCACACAAACATCGTGAAGAACGCCTTCAACATCGGTGAGTGCATGAAACTTGGGCCTGAGGACCGGGTGTGTATCCCGGTGCCCTTCTTTCACTGCTTCGGTTGCGTGCTCGGGACGCTCAACACCGTGACGCACGAGGGAACGATGGTGGTGCCGGTCGAGGCCTTCGACGCCGAGAAGGTCTTGCAGGCGGTAGACCAGGAGCGGTGCACGGCGCTGCTCGGCGTTCCCACCATGTTCATCGCGGAGCTAGATCACCCGGATTTCGATCGCTACGACACCAGTTCATTACGGACCGGGATCATGGCCGGCTCACCGTGTCCGATGGAGGTCATGAAGAAGGTGGTCGACGTAATGGGCGCGGACGAGATCACCATCGCCTACGGCCAGACGGAGTCGAGCCCCGTCATCACGCAGACACGCACCGATGACCCGCTGGAGCTGCGCGTCTCTAGCGTCGGCCGCAAGCTCCCCGAGGTGGAGGTGCGCATCGTCAGCGTGGAGACCGGGGAGGACTGCGAACCGGGCGAGCAGGGCGAGTTGTGGACGCGCGGCTACCACGTCATGCGCGGCTACTACAAGATGGAGGACAAGACGCGCGAGGTCATAAACGGCGAGGGGTGGTTGCGCACGGGGGACCTGGCGGTCATGGATGAGGAAGGGTACGTCAGGATCACGGGTCGGGCCAAGGATATGATCATCCGTGGCGGAGAGAACGTCTACCCGCGCGAGATCGAGGAGTTCCTCTACACCCACCCCGAAATCTCCGACGTTCAGGTCTACGGCGTCCCGGACGAGAAGTACGGTGAGCAGGTCGCCGCAGCCGTAAAGCTCCGCCCTAACTCAGACCTCACCGCCGAAGACATCAAAGACTACTGCTGCCAGAGCATCGCGTACTACAAAGTTCCCGAATACGTTGACTTCGTCGAGGAGTACCCGATGACAGCGAGCGGGAAGATCCAGAAGTACAAGCTCCGCGAAGCCGCC
>DASQVA010000359.1:0-3685 GCA_035641035.1 Rubrobacter sp.
AGCCGTTAAAGGCTACTGTTGCCCTATTGTTGCCACGAGGCCCCCGCGCAGATACCGGAAACCTGTGTCTTTCCCCTGTTTTGCAGGTATTCCTCGGGTGGCGGGACCCGGATTCGAACCGGGGACATTTTCAGTCTTGTCCCGTTTTCCACCATAGACCGCCGTAAACAGCGATGGACCGCGCTCAAGCGGAATTACCAAGGTTAGAGTCGCCGCCTACCGTCGGGAACCGCCAGAAGCCGAAACGGGGTTGTGGTACGCAAGTGGTATCGAAAATTGGTGATGCTTCCGCCAGCGCGGATGGGCGAACGTCTCCCCCACCCCATGCACCTCCACGGCTTTCGGTGTCGGGTGCTCGGGAGGAAGTACAGCCCCAGGCAGGTGGCCGGGACGGCGGTGGATGAGCAGGGGAGGATGGTCACCGACCTGGGGTGGAAGGACACCGTCCTCGTCTGGCCCGGGGAGACCGTTAGGATAGCCATCCAGTTCTCACACGACTTCGAGGAGGAGCAACTCTATTTGTTCCACTGCCACATCCTCGAGCACGAGGACGCGGGCATGATGGTCAACTGCAGGGTCATTGGCCCGCAAGGGTAGAGTGGCCGGACGCGGGCGGGAGCCGCGAGCACGGTACCTAACCGTTGCGCAGAGTTCGGCTCAAGCGGCTGGCTCGGGCGCCGCCGATTGTTCATCTGACCTCGGTTCATCCAGGTTGTCTTCGACCCCTTTGAGGAGCACGGCGTTCACGGCGACGATGATCGAGGATACCGACATCAGGAGCGCGGATCACTCGGACCTGAGCATGATGCCGTAGGCGGGAAAGAGCACCCCGGCCGCGATCGGAATGGCTAGCACGTTGTACACTGACGCCCACACGAGGTTCTGCTTCATCTTCCTGACGGTCGCCTTCGAGAGCACCACGGCGCGGGTGACGTCGAGCGGGTCGCTCTTCATCAGGACCACCTTCGCCGTCTCGATGGCGACGTCGGTGCCCGCGCCGATGGCGATGCCTATGTCGGCTTGGACCAGGGTCGGGGCGTCGTTGACCCCGTCTCCGACCATCGCCACGTGTTTTCCTTCCTCCTGGAGCTGCTCGACGTAGCGTGCCTTTTCTGCGGGCAGAACCTCGGCGAAGAAGCGCTCTATGCCGAGCTCGCGTGCGACGGCCTCTGCGGTCCTCTTGTTGTCACCCGTGATCATGACCGCTTCGATGCCCATCTGCTTTAGACGCAGCAGCGTATCCCTCGCGCTCGGCTTGATCGCGTCGGCTACGGACACTATCCCCGCAGGCTCCCCGTCCACCGCGACGAACATCGGCGTCTTTCCCGCACCGGCGAGCGCGGCGGTCCTCTCTTCCAGCCCAGAGACATTCACCCCGCTCTCGTGAAACCTCGCCAATAACCGCGCAACGCCCGCGCGGAGCGAGGGCTGGCAGAATCAACTCTCTCCGCACAAATTAGGCCAACAATCGCGCGACGCGGGGGCCGCGGTTGAGCCTGGCAGAGATAGAGAAATCATGGGACCTCGCCTATCACGCAGGCGACGGGGGGCTTGAGCGCAAGCGTGTCCGACCGGATGCGTGTGAAGCCCGCTTGTGTGAGACGGGCCGCGAGATCGCGGCCCGCAGCCGCTGTCGTTTCGGCCGTGGCGCCAGGGCACCGCGGCTGAGATACTATAGCGATCCGTCCTCCGGGCCGCATGAGGCTATGGAGTTCTTTCAGCCGCTCGTCCGGCTTGCGCCACATGCCCATGTTGTTCACGGCCAAGACCTTGTCAAACGGCTCCTCGAACGCCGGAAGGTGCTCGGCCGAACCGCAACGCAGATCCACGCGGCCCGCGCGCACGGCTTCCCTATTGCGTCGGGTCGCCTGCCGGACCATGACTTCCGAGTGATCGACGCCACACACAAGACCGTGCGTCGCCCGGCGGCTCAGCTCCCGGATCGCGATCCCCGGTCCGAAGCCGATCTCAAGGACACGGTCAGTTGACTCCACTCCGAGCAGACCGACTGCCCACACGTTGCGCTTGCGGTTCGACGACCGCAGGGCCATCTCCCACCCGACGAGCCAGCCCGCGAACCTACGGGGCCGCATGAACTGAGATCGGATCGCCATCGCCAGCTTCTGCTTCCTGTCCATGACCCCGGTCAACTCCCTTCTGAGAATCCTTCGCCCTCGGCGCCTTAACTAGTAATTATGCCGCTCGGTGCAGCATAACGTTCCACGATTTAGACGAGGGCTCCGTACTCTGGCAATGTGGGTTGCAGGGTTTCCAGGTAGGAAAACAGCACCTCCTGGATTGACTCGGGTCCGTTCTGGGACCGGACGGCGTACTCATCGAGTTCGAGGACTTTGAGCCAGCTGTCCTCGCCTAGCTCGTCGGTGGGCTCTACGGTCCTTCCCTTCCGCTTTGGCATGCTCCCCCTCCAGAGAGACATGTGTGGGGTGGGGAGCATGCCATGCGGCTCGCCTGGAGGTTCCTCCTGCCGTGGATCAAACCGATCCAAGTCGTGCTTTCTCAACGTCCGAGGCGGATTGGATAGGTAGGACCTCCGAACCACACGCCGGGCAGTGTAAAACGCGATAGGGCAGCTCCCGCATCTCAGGGTGGCCGCACTCGCAGGGATGGGCGCCCAGGGCGTCGGGCAGGCCGATCACCTCCCGCAAGGTCTCCAGCGTGGAGCCTAGCAGCGGCAAGCCGCAGGAGTCGCAGCGGGCGAAGTCGTGCCCCAAAGAGATGAGCTCGCCCGATTGTGTTCGCCGGCCAGAGAGGAAGGTATCGCTTCGAGAGCAACGTGCCCGTCCCCTACGGCGGCAGGCCACCCCACATCCATGTCCGCGTGACAGCGCCCGGCTACGAGGAGCTGGTTACGCAACACTACCCGGAGCGGGGCCAGAGTAAGGCGAACTTCGACCTGGTCCGCGTAGCGGAGTGAGGGTGGTGATGGTCTTCTGAGATCCGTCGCGATCACCAAGTTCAGAAATTGTGAAAATTGTTGACCCCGTCAGCTCGTCGAGAACACCCTTGAGGAGTCCCTTGATTGTTCTGCTCCTGGCCCTCAGCCACATGTTCCACCGCTCTTTAGAACCTACTCAAACGTCCCTCTAGCCGAAGAATATGGTCTCGACGACCCTGCGGGCCTCACCATGTATCGCGGCCTTCAAATCGCCTTGTGTACACATCGATGTCAGGCAGGCCGTACCTCTAATAACAGACCCGGGGTCGAAACTCCTGACTACCCCTACCCCCGTATCGGTGTCGGTGTTCCGAGAGAATGCCACGCATCCACCTCAGCACATCATCATGCGCACGTGCGCAATTTAGTGGTTGACCTTGAGGAACCGAGAAGTCGCAGGCAGACTATAGGGTGGCAAGCGAGCGAGGGTTATGCGGCATCCTGCATACTAACTTCGGAGAATAACCCTTCCACGCACTCCGGTGCATAGAGACGTTTAGCCGAAGCGTCGGGCGGCGCGTTGCTACATCATACGCTGCCGCCGTCCACACCACCAGAAACAGCATCAAGGTTTCCAGCACTCCTCTGAGGCTCAGGTGCTCCAGCAGCCGGTGGGAGAGCTGCGTCACAGCGAAGACGTAGACCAGATCGAAGAACAGCTCCAGGGGCGTAACCCGCTGCTCACCACCGTTCCGAGTTCGCAGCGGACCTCTGTGATCGGAGACGTGC
>DASQVA010000360.1:0-3118 GCA_035641035.1 Rubrobacter sp.
CCGCTGCCGAGGTCCAGAACCACCTCCCCCGGCGAGAGGGTCGCTAGGGCCGTAGGGTTGCCGCACCCCAGCGAGGCGTTCACGGCCTCCTGCGGAAGCTCGCCTAGCTCCCCCGACGAGTAGCTCTTGTCGGTGAGCACCACTCGCTGGGCTTCCGCCGTGGAGTCTCCGCAGCACTCGGAGTCGCAGCACCCAGCCTCTCCTCCGTCCTTCACGCTCAGAGCCGCCTCGGCGTAGCGCTGCCTGACCTGCTCTCTGATCCCGTCGCTCATGCGCAGCAAACCTCCTTTGTCGCTCCGTGTACAACGCCGCCGCCTGCGACAAGGCGACTCAACCCGCCGAGCCAGCCGAGGCTCCACCCGGTGAGCCCTGGAAAAACTTGGCCGCACGGGCACGAGTGGCATCTTCTCGAAGCTCCTCGATCCTGATCTTCGCCATCTCGTGCAGCATGTAGTCGTGCACCACCGCCTCCTGCGAGGGCTCGTCGACACATCAAAAAACCTAGTTTTGAGTATAGAGCAAAATTTTTTGATTTGTCAAGGTGAACCTTCAAGAGCGAGGCTATTCACCGAGCGTCGTGGAAAAGACGAATTCTCGGAAATTCGTGGTTAGAGAATTTCGTCCGTCACGCCCTAGTCCAGGGCGGATAGAACCGCATCCGGCCCCTTGAGGCCCTCTCTTCCTCAACGGTAGATATGATCGTAGCGAAAATCCGTTACATGTCGTTGCGACTTGCTACGGGCAGAACTGCCGAGAATTCTTCTGGTGGGAGAGGTCCACGTAGACTCGCTCCGCTACCGTAAGGGTTCTCCAAAACCTTCGCACCCACCACCCGATTCGTTCTCAGGCACGTATCATGGCTCCCCCATAGCCCCCCATAGGCCAAGCTCAAGGGACCGGGGCGGAGCAATATTCCGCGAACTTCGGGTGTTGTAGCGCAAAGACGTGGCCGCATTGCTCCGAGAAAGCCGACAAACAGGGTTGTACTCATGAATACTGTCAAGGGTCCGGGCACTTCATCGTGCGTCGGTGGGATGGTAAGGTTCCTGTTTCATCGCATCCACACCTCGAAACAAGCGGCCTACGTAACGACCGACAGAAGATAATAGGGCTTCTGAGGGAGGGCATCATGAGGATGAGGAGATGTGGCAGGTGCGGGGTTCGGAAGCCGTACGGCGAGTACTACCGCCACAAGGATGGGTACGACGGTAGGGAAAGCACGTGCAAGGAGTGCCGCAGCGCCCGAAACCGTGAGAACCGCAAGCAACAGATGGCCACAAGCACGGAAGTCTAGCCCCCAGCCTCGACTTCCCCTAACAGGATTCGCCCCGATCGGCACAGCAACTCTTCATGTCGACCGAGGGTTCTAGGGAGTTGCTCTCCGTTGTTGACGCTAGAGGTATCGCCTGCTAGTATCTGGTCTAGAGCAGTTGGTATAGACCATAGAGGAGGCAGCCATGACCGAATTGATTACACAAGCCAGCATCTGGGCTTGGGTGGTACTCGTGCTGTTGTTGACGGCCGGTGCAGAGACGGAGGGGTGCCGAGCATAGCGAGGAGTCCAGCGCTCTAGGAGGAGGTGGTCATGGTCACGGGAACCACCGAGGGTGCACCGGCCTACAGACGCGTCGGCGACTTTCTCGCGACCCGCATACGCTCCGGTGAACTGGCCCCCGGCGCTCGGGTGCCCTCGGAGCGCGAGCTCGCCATCGAGCAAGGTATCTCCCGCATGACCGCCCGGGCTGCGGTAGACCTCTTGGCGAGGCGGGGGCTCGTTGAGCGCAAGGAGAGGTCAGGGGTGTTCGTGGCGCGCCCGAAGATCGAGCAGTCCCTCGACACGGTGGCGGGCTTTTCCGACCAGCTCGAGAGCTGCGGCGTCGTCCCGGGGGCGCAAGTACTGCAGGCGAGTACGGTCCAATCCGACGAACTGGGCGACGCGGAGGTAGTGTCGCGTATGTGGCTCTCGAAGGGGGATAGGGTGCACGTGGTCGTGCGCGTTCGCACCGGCGACGGCGAGCCGCTGGTCCTCGAGGAGAACTACCTGCCAGAGCGCCTGCTGCCGGGGCTGCTCGGGGAGGATCTCACCAGGGGTCTGTACGCCCTGATGGGCGAGCGCTACGGCCTCTTCCCGGCGCGCTCGCGCCAGGAGCTTGAGCCGACCGTGCTCGATCCGGAAGCCGCCGCGGCCCTCGGGGCCAGCCCCGACGCGCCGGCACTGAGGGTGACGCGCCTCGCTTGGGACACGCAAGGAAGGCCGATAGAGTTCGCCCGAGACCTTCACCGCGGCGACCGGCTGCTCTTCGTCTCGGAGGTCTAGGCGCAGGACTAAGGAGGAGCGTGGGGGGATGAAGTTCGTCGTCCGCACGCCGCCAATTTGGTTCTATTCACTCAAGTGCGTGGACAAGAATTCTGCGAACTTCGCCTTGAGGGGGTTCTCAGAAGCACATCAGGACTCGCTACGTGACCGGACCGCTCCTAACAACAGAGAACTCAGCCCCGCCACATTCTGAGCGATTATGCGTCAGCGTATCCGGTGATCGCGGGCGAAGGCGTAAGCGGTTTAAGCCTAGAGTAGTTGGGCGAGTGCCGCGCCCAAGAGCAGCACTCGCCCAACAAGGACACGCTGCACCCCACGGGCACGACCACACAGCACCCCCGACCTTGGCGATTTCTCCGTCCCCAACAGAACAGCTTTCAGCCTCGCTCTGACTCAGACTCAAACGCCGACTCCGGACCCGCCGCCCGAGAACAGGAGCAGGACGAGGTTGGCGAGTATGGTCAGGGTCACGCTGAGCACGACGCTCACCACTATCCAGAACACACATGCCCTGCCCGCGCAGCCCCTGCTGGCTCCGCCCCCACCGAACACGATAATGCCCGACTGGCCGCCAGGGCGCTCGCGTCCGTTTGGACCGTTGGTGTCGCATAAATCCCCGATCGCTCTGGCTCAAGTAACGCCAGGTGTATACTCGTGCTGGCGGGCGCGAAAAGGCGAGCGCCAAGCCTTCACTAGCTTATTCACCCGAGTGCGTGGAAGAGCCTTCTCAAAAGTAGCCTCTTCGGAGGATGCGCTGTTCGTGGCGGCAGCCTATTATTAGTCCCGTAACGGGGTGGGGGA
>DASQVA010000361.1:0-7419 GCA_035641035.1 Rubrobacter sp.
GAGCACGAGACCTTCGGCTTCGACCTGCTCGACGTCGACCGCCGCTTCGCCCGCTTCGAGGAGGGACTCGAGATCGTGACCCGTCTGCTGCGGAATAAAGAGCCGGTCTCTTTTGAGGGGCAGTTCTACCGATTGCGCGACGCCCTGATTATGCCGCGCTCGCCACGGCCGAGCGGGCCACCCATAGTTATCGGGGGCAACGGCCCGCGGCGGACGCTACCCTTGGCCGCTCGCTATGCCGACGAGTGGAACGCCGTCTTCGTGACGGCGGACGAGTTCGCGAAGCTTGACGCCCGCCTGGACGAGTCGCTGCGTGAGGCCGGCCGGGCGCCGGAACTAGTACGCCGCACCCTGATGACGCGTGCCATCTTCGGCCGTACGGAGGCCGACGTGAACCGCAAGCTGGACGGCGTCCCGCGCGACCAGCTCGAACCCGCGGTCCTCGCCGGCACGACCGGGGAGATCGTCGAGCGGCTCGGCCGCCTGTCCGAGGCCGGCGTACAGCGGGTGATGCTGCAGTGGCTCGAGGTCGACGACGTGGACGGACTCGAGGCCATGGCTCACTCTGTCACGCCGCAACTCCAGGGGTGGTAGGCGCGCGGGTAGCGGGACCCTCCGAACCCGTAGATAATGCCCCTATGGCGTCTCGGGCAAAGCTGGTCGGGTTCAACCACGTCGCCCTCGAGGTGGGCGACCTGGACGAGGCGCTCGAGTTCTACGGGCGGCTCTTCGAGGTAAAGCTGCGCGGGCTCGGTCCCAGGATGGCGTTCTTAGACGCCGGGGACCAGTTTATCGCCCTGGCCGAAGGCCCGAGCCGGCCCTCCGACGAGCACCGACACGTCGGGATGGTGGTGGACGACAGGAGGACCGTGCGGCGGGCGCTGCGGGAGATGGGCGTCGAGATTCTGCCGGGCAGGGGCCTGGACTTCCTCGACCCCTGGGGCAACCACTGGCAGGTTGTGGATTACTCGGAGGTACAGTTCACCAAAGCGCCGGAGGTCCTCCAAGGCATGAACCTTGGCGGCCTAAAGAAATCTGAGAAGGCGCTGGAGGAGTTGCGGAGGAAGGGCCTGGCGCCCGAGTAAGCCGCCGGGGGCTCGAAGGAGGCCAGATACTCGATGCTACGACCGAGGCTGGGACGCGGAGCGGCGGCTGTGGGAAGAGGAGATCCCCCTAGTCCACCACCGTTCGCGCCGACGGCCAGCCGCAGTCGATCGAGGACTTAGTCTACGTCTCACAGGAGGTTGTTCGCTACCTCGCGGCCTGGAACGTACAGACCTTCGGCATCGACTAGCTATCGGTGGGCGGGTTTCGCAAAGACGGCGTCGAGACGCACCGGGCGCTGCTCGAAGCCTGGAATCTGGGTTATAGAAGGGATGAATTTCTCGGCGGTGGAGCCGGGTGAATACGAGCTTGCTTGCCCACCGATCAAGGTCGAGCGGAGCGATGGCGACCCCGCCAAGGCGATTTTGAGGACGATCTAGAAGGTTGGAGCAAGGGGCGAGGAGGAAAGCGATGGTCGAAGCCAGGAACGAGTACGGTGTGATCAGGACTAGGTCTGAGGGGAGGAAACCTCGTCTTCGCCTCGCGCGACGACAGGAAGAACTGAGCCCACGCCATCCCGATGGTGCGGCACGGCTTCGGCGGCCCCCGTACGGTCTGAGCAACGCGGAGGTCCGCGAGCGCCGCGTGGGGCGCCTCGCGGACTTCTTACGCAGATACGCCGAAGCGCCTCGTAGCTAAATCCAGTTGCTGAAAGGACCTCCATGCCCACACAACGCTACGACGCCATCGTGATCGGCGCCGGCCAAGCCGGAGTTCCCCTAGCCACCGCGCTTGCAAAGGCAGGAAGGACTACCACCCTCGTCGAGCGCGAGCACGTGGGCGGCACCTGCATTAACGAGGGCTGCACCCCCACCAAGACGATGGTCGCCAGCGCCAGGGTAGCTTACTTCGACCGCCGCTCCGCTGACTACGGCGTTAGCGACGGGCAGGTAACCGTCGACATGGTCAGCGTGCGCCAGCGCAAGCGTGACATCGTGGACAGTTTCCGCACCGGTGGCGAGAAGCGGCTGCACGACGCTGGTGTGGAGGTGATCATGGGCGAGGCGCGCTTCGCTGGCCGCAAGGACCTTGAGGTGCGCCTGAATAGCGGCGAAACCGTCCGGCTGAGCGCCGACAATATCTTCATCAACGTCGGCGCCCGACCCGCCACCCCGCCGGTGGAAGGCCTGGATAGCGTGCCCACCCTCAACTCCACCACGATCATGGAACTAGATGAGGTACCTGAGCACCTCCTGGTACTCGGCGGCAGTTACGTGGGCTTGGAGTTTGCCCAGATGTTCAGGCGCTTCGGCAGCGAGGTAACGGTCGTGCAGCGCGGCACACGGTTGCTGAGCCGAGAAGATACCGACGTGGCCGAGGCGGTGGCCGAGATCATGCGCCAGGACGGCATAGAGGTGTTCCTGCAGTCCCAAGTCCAGCGCGCAGAGCAGGACGAGGATGGCGGGATCCAGCTGACGGTCAGCACGCCGGACGGGCAGAGCACGCTCGAAGGCTCCCACCTGCTGGCGGCGGCCGGAAGACCGCCCAACACCGAGAAGCTTAATCTAAAGGTAGCCGGTGTGGAGATGGACAAGCGCGGCTTCATAAAGGTTAACGAGCGCCTCGAGACCAACGTAGAGGGTGTCTACGCTCTAGGTGACGTCAAGGGCGGGCCCGCCTTCACCCACATCTCCTACGACGACTTTCGCATCATCCGCACCAACCTGCTCGAAGGTGGGGATGCCACGATCTCCGATCGCAAGGTACCCTACACCGTCTTTATAGACCCGCAGCTGGGCAGGGCAGGCTTAAGCGAGCAAGAGGCCCGCGAGCAGTACCGCAACATTCGCGTGGCAAAGATACCCATGAGCTACGTGGCCCGGGCGATTGAGGTGGACGAGACGCGCGGCTTCATGAAAGCCGTGGTGGACGCGGATACTGACCAGATCCTGGGCTGCGCGATACTGGGTGTGGAGGGGGGCGAGATAGCCGCCATGCTGCAGATAGCCATGATGGGCGAGGTGCCCTACACAACCCTCCGAGACACCGTCTTCTCACACCCCACATTGTCCGAGTCGCTCAACACCTTGTTTGCGGCTGTGGAGCAGGAGGACGAGATCCAGATGACTTCCCAATCGGAGATGGGTTTAAAGCCTTGAGACCGAGCGTGCTGAGCTGATTAGGGGCAAAGAGGACATCTACCCGGATAGTCTGAAGGAGTTGTCAAACTAACGTAGATTAATGACGAAAAGAGTTACTCGATGAAAGCGGTGGCCGTCTTGCCCGGTAAGAAAGACAGCATACATCCGCCCGACCTGCAAGCGCGGGATCAACCCGAGGATTGGCTCCCCGATGCGCTCTCCTATAAGATTACTGCTGGGGGTTACAGACGTCTGTCCGTGCCGAGGGAGAGGACCCTACGGGTGGAAAAACATGAGGCGAACGCAGGGCCGCACGTTAGCGACCCGGCAGGTATAACGGCTGAAGAGCTCGCCGGGCTCCGCTTCTTCGAGGGAGTACCGGGGTGGGCGCTCGAGCGCCTGGCGAGGTCGGCGACGAAGCGGCGGTTCGAGCAAGGTGCGATAGTTGTGCGGCAGAACGACGAGGCGCGGGCCGTGTACTTTCTCCTCTCCGGGGCGGTGCAGATCTTGGTGTACTTCGAGGGGGTGGGCGACCTCTTGATGGGCGTGCAGCGGGATCGGGGAAGCCTTATTGCGGGGTGGTCGGCGTTCAGGCCTCCTTTCCGGCACACGTCTTCGATGAGGTGCGAAGAGACCAGCGAGCTGGTCCGGCTCCCGCGCGAGACCTTCGAGGGGATCTTCGAGGATGATCCGTACCTGGGCTACCAGATTTTGAAGAAAGTCGCCGTCGCGGTGGACCACTGGCTCGAGGGCGCCGTTACTATTTTGCTGGAGACTCCGTATATCCCGGATCAGGCGTGAGTGCTCGGATGGACTCCCTGGACCTCATGCACGAATCGCCGTTCTTCGAGGGGATGGAACGGGAACACCTAGAACACTTCGCCCGTCACGCCCGCAAGGAGACGTTCGAGCCGGGCGATCACGTGATAAAGCAGGGCGAGCCTGCGACGGCATTCTACGTGCTAGCCAGGGGCAAGATAGAGCTGTCCTTCGCGAAGCCTGGCGCCGACGCGGGGGCGCCGAACGAAGAGTCGGGCCCCGAGATGGAAGGACAGACCCTGCCCCACATCGTCGGCCACCGGGGTTACCCGGTCGGCTGGGCCTCTATCGTGGAGCCGAACCGCTACCGAGCGACGGCGACCGCGCTCGAGCGCACCGAGATGCTGGTACTGGATCGGGAGCTCTTCGAGGAGTACGCGAAGGAGCGTCCCAACTTTGGCTTGGCGTTCATGCGGCGCGTCTTGTGGCTTATCGGCAACCACCTGCGAATGACGAGGACGCGCCTAGTCGCCGCCCGCTACGGGAACGTGCCACAGACCGTCCGCGCTGTCCTGGATCAGAACGCTGCGACCCTGAGCGTTACCTCTCCCTTGCGCAAGATCCCCCACTACCTGGAGAATCGCCTCACGGTGGACGACGCCCACCACACTTTGGAGATAATGAAGGTAGAAGGAGACGAGGTAGAGCGCGAGCTGGCCGCCCAAATAGCGGATCTCCTGGACGAGATTTGGCGCGAGGTGAAGGTTTTCCGGCAGCTGCAGAGCATTTACGAGCTGGTTGCGGGAGCGTCGCCCACGATGAGCCCAGAGGATCTCCGGCGCCGGAACTGCGAGGCGTTCGCCGGGCTGTTCGAGGGCACCGACTACGTCATCCACGGGGAAGAGAACCTGCCCAACGAGCCCGGGCACATCTTCGTCATGAACCACCTCTCCAACCACCTGGATAATCTGCTCCCCAACGACTTCATTCTCACGCTCGACACGCACTTCGTCTCGTCCATGATCCTGCTGAAAAAGTACGACGAAGCACCCGTGCGAGTCGTCCGCAAGTCCGACCCCGGCGAGTACGGGCACCAAAAGTTCTACGACCGGCTTGGCTACATCTACGTTTACTCCGGGCACGTCGACCCCATCGACGACGACATCTCGAGCACGCCCGAGGAGCGCCGCAAACTCTTTTTGGACACCGCGAGAGAACACCTGAGGAACGGCAGGAACATCGTTATCTGTCCCGAGGGCACCAGTACCGAGACGGAGAATTCGCCCTTGCCGTTCAAGAGCGGCGCCTTTCACCTGGCGGCAAACATGCGGCCCGAGCCCCTGATAGTCCCGATAGCCGTGGCCAACTTCGACAAGAAGCTCACGCGCACGAGGGCGGCCGCGGTCGTGCACGAGCCCTTCCGGCTCTCGGATCACCTCGGCGAGAACATCGACAGCCACGCGCTGCGTGAGTTTGTCAACGGCTACGTCTACGAGCGCTTTCAAGACTACGTCCGCGAAGCCGTGCGGCTGGCGGCCACACCAGCGGGAGCTATAAATGACCCCCGAGTGTCGCCGTGACGCGTCTTCCCGATGGGCACGCTGACGGGCATGGTGGAGGTCCGCAGCCACCCCTCACGCGTCCCCCAGACTTCAAATCGTTCTGGGAGAAGACCCGGACGGAGCTCTCGGGGATCCCGCGCGCCGTCTCTCGCGAGCCACTCGAATCGCAAAATGCCGCTCTCGGGTTCGAGAGGTTGACCTTTAACTCTTTAGGAGAGACCCGCGTCTCGGGGTACGCGATTCAGTGGAAAGATAACCTCCCGCGGCCGCTGGTCGTGCACAGCCACGGATACGACGGCGGGCTCGATCCCATGTGGCGCTGGGCTGAGGCAGGCGTGAACGTGGTCGGCGTGGAGGCTCGAGGATACGGGCGCTCCAGGGAGGCGCTACCTGCACCATCGGGGTGGGGGTATGTCCTGACCGGTATCGCTTCCCCCGAGGAGTACGTGTTGCGAGGAGCCGTGTGCGACTATATGCGCGCGGTCGAGGTCGGTCGGGAGATCCTGGGTCCCCTCGTCTCTCGTACGGTCTTGCACGGCACGAGCTTTGCCGGAGGACTGGCTGTGATGGCCCAGTCCGTCATGCAGGTCGCGAACCTTCTCTTCGTGGCGGTGCCGAGTTTCGGGTGGGCTGAGGGCCGGCGGTTCCTCGTGGAGGAGGGCTCGGGACAGGAGATCAACCGCTATCTAGAGGCGCACCCCGAACGTGAAGAAGACGTGATGCGCGTTCTCTGCTACTTCGACACGATGAACTTCGCCGCAGATATACGCTGTCCTACCCTAGTCGGCCTGGGCTTGGAGGATGATGTAGTCCCGGCCCCCACCGTGTACGCCATCGCTAACCACCTCGGCGGTCCATATGAGGTCGTGCGGCTGCCCGTAAGCCACACGGAACGTTCCGAGGAGAAGCTCTGGGATCGGTTCGAGGCGTACTGGCTCCGCCTCGCGGTAGAAGGTGTTCCCCCGGACTTCGGGGAGAGGAGAGAGTCATCGATCTAGAAGTTCACGTTGTCCGTCTACTGCACTTAACCTATCTAGTCGCCACGCTGCGCGAGCCAGCTCGAAGGCCGCCGGGTTGATAGCCTCCGGGACGTCTTGACTTTGAGGTCTCGCCACGATTGAAAGGTTCCCAAAGCTTATTTTCTATTGACGTTGCGCCCAACTTGACATATTGACTCGAGCACTCGCCGGCTGCAGGATCCAGTACTGGTGAGGTGATGAGCAACATGGAACACACTGGCAACAAACCCTATGGTAGGGGTGATCTTATGGATTGAGAAGCGACATGGGTGATGCTTAAGAACGGGGACGTCCTGCTGCCAAGAGAGCCGAGCTCTGGTGTGAGACCACTATGATCACGGAAGCGGTTCCCGACCGTCGTTACGCCATCCTGGCCGCGCGACGAACTTCCTTGTGGCGTTGAGCATGACCTCGGTCCCAAGGGCAGCGTCGGCTGACTCTGCGTCCTGCTCTGGCGAATGGCTTATGCCGTCCTTGCACGGGACGAAGACCATCGCGCTCGGGACAAGGTCAACGATGCTCATGGTATCGTGGGCCGCTCCTGAATGCATCATCATGTACGGCTCCCCGCTTGCCTCAGCGGTTTAGGCGTGCTCTTCAGAGAAGGGACGAGCGATCTTCGGGACGTGTTCCTTTTTGTAGACCATTACCGTGCGCTTGAATGTAATGATCGTTTCCCCATTTTGGTTGTAGCCGATTGTCCTCACCGTTACTATCCCGACGTTCGGGCGCGAGCGCGACTCCCGCTTCTCTAGCACCTCGGAGCTAGAGTAGATAGTGTCCCCCTCGAAGACCGGCGCCGGCAACCTCACCTCGTCCCAGCCCAGGTTGGCGAAGACGTTTTGGGAGATATCGGTGACGCTCTGCCCCGTGACCAGCGCCAGCGTGAAGGTC
>DASQVA010000362.1:0-12085 GCA_035641035.1 Rubrobacter sp.
CGGCGCCGATGGGGAGATGAAGAGGGCTGGGGCGTTCCGCTCTACGCGGCATCCGGGCAACTTGGGGGCGATGGGTTTGTTCCTTCTGTGGCCCCGCATGACGGTCAATCGTGCCACCCTGGCGGCGCTGGTGGCCCTCTATGTGGTGGTGGGCTCCATGCACGAAGAACGCCGGCTGGGGCTGGCGTACGGCGAGGCCTTTGAGCGCTACCGGCGATCGGTGTCCTTCCTGGTACCCCGTCCCCCGAAAAACTAGTATCAGCACACGCATAGGCGACATGCCGGTGCTGCATTCCGCACCGTAGGGGGCCGGACGACGCGGCGTCTAGAGATACCTCGGAGCTAGAAATCGACGTCCTGCTCGGGGCGGTGCTGTTACGGAACCCCCCTTTCGAGAGGAGGCGCTTGGTCCTGATCATCGCGGCCATCGCCGTCGTCTCCGTCGGTCACCTGGTGCACCTGCTGCTCCGCTGATCCCCGGTATTCGCGCCTCGAAGAGACGCGTTCGGCACCCACAGGCCGCCAACTCTAGCGGCCCCGCTGGTCACTTTAGGCCGCGCGGCGGAGGTACATCTTGCGGCGTTGCGGCGAGGTGGGACGTGGTGGGCCGCATCCGGCTTTTGTAATACTATGGCGGCTACCCGAGAGGAGGTCGCGCGTCGGTGATGTCTGTCGTGGCGGTCCTAGCCGTTGCCGTGGCGGCGGGGGCCGTCGTTCAGGGCTCGATAGGCTTCGGATACGCCCTCGTGGCGGTGCCGGCGATGGTGCTGTTGTTTCCCTGGGCCGTACCCGTTACGCCCCTCTTGTTGGCCCTCCCGATGACCCTGCTAATGAGCGCCAGGGAGTGGCGCTCCATCGACTTGGGCGGGTTCGTCCTGATCACCGGGGGGCGTCTGGTAGGCACGGTCGCCGGCGTCGTGCTGCTGGTAGTGGCGCCGAAGGGCTATCTCTCGGTGCTCACGGGGCTGCTGATCCTGGCGGCGGCGCTCGGGAGTTTCTTCAGGCCGGGCTTTAAAGTGAACGACGGAACCCGGCTAGCCGGCGGCCTGGCCTCAGGCGTCGTGGGCACCGTGGCGGCGCTCGGCGGGACCCCACTGGCGCTCGTGTACCAGGACCGCTCAGGGGCCGAGTTGCGCTCGACGCTGGCGATCTCTTTCGTCTTGGGCATCATGATGTCACTCGTGGGCCTGGCGCTGGCCGGCAAGGTCGAGGGAAGGCACGCCGTCCTAGCCCTTCAGCTGCTCCCTGGTATGTTGGCCGGCCTTTGGGCGAGCCGGTGGGTCGTCGAGCGTCTCGACGAGCGCTGGCTGCGCCCCGCGGTGCTGGCGTTCGCGGCGGTCGCCGGAGTGGTGATCGTGGTACTCGGTTTCCCGGGTTGATGCGAACTCATGCCTCCCACTACCCCCGCGTCGTGAGCCCGACACTTCCAACCCGCTGCACACCACCTCGGCCGCGAAGACGCTTCGCGAGGCCGGCAAGTATCCCCGCCGCCTTCGCCGCCTGGCCTGCCCGCGGCCCGCGGGCGGCGGCAAACTAAGGCAGCGGACCGCTTCTTTGTAGGTCACCGCGTTGCTTACCTCGTCCGACTTGCGGCGCCAGCGATGGCCTCCGGCGGACAGCCCCGGACCGCAGTGCCTGGAGGGCAGCTCACGGCTAGCCTAGCTCCGTATGGCTCGACGTCCCATCGGTTTACCTCCGCTCACCCGGCGTCGAGTAGCGGCTCGATTGCGCCGACCACCTCGCCGTGCAGTCCCCTAACCTCGAGGTCTCCGAAGGGGACCTCGACCCCCCGCCCGAGGAGCGCGGCGAGTGCCGCCGGGCGCACAGCCCTACCCGCGCCGTCGGAGACCTTGAGCGCCATACCCCAGCCCTCCGGGCTCCCGACCGCGAGCACCGCCTCGGCCCCGCTCTTGACGAGGAGGGCCGTCGCTTCCATGAGCTCCGTATCGAGCCGTTCGGTTCCGGCGACCAGGAAGGGGTGGTCGAGCATCGCGTCCCGGATGCGCAGGGCGGCACCGGCGAGCTCGTCTGAGAGACCTTCGCCGGTGGAGATCCGGGCGAAGCCAGTGGCGAGGCTCCTAAGCGGCAAAGCGAAGGCCGGCACGCCGCAGTTGTCGCCCGAGATCAGGACCTCGTCCTCGTCCAGCCCGCAGACCTCGCAGAGAAGGGCCAGGACGCGGCGTTGGAGCGGGTGGCCCGGATCACGGTAACCACCGGTGGCGTAACGCTCGTGGGCGCAGACGGCGAGCATCCCAGCGTGTTTGCCAGAGCAGTTGCCGTGTATCGCGCGGGGCTCCTCGCCGCCCCGTGCGAGCTTCGCCGCCTCCGGCGCGTAGAGCGGCGGGTGTGCTCCGTTCTGGAGGTAGTCCTCCGCGAGGCCCGCCTTCTCCAGCAGGGAGCGGACGGCGGCGAGGTGCGGCCTTTCGGCATTGTGGGAGGCGCAGGCGACGGCGAGCTCCTCGTCGGTGAGGCCGAAGTCCTCGGCGGCGCCGGAGAGGACGAGCGGGAGCGCCTGGCAGGGCTTGGCCGAGGAGCGGGCGTAGACGTAGGCCTCAGTATCGCCTACGGCGTCGAGGACGTCGCCGCGCGGGTCGCAGACGGCGATGCGTCCCCGGTGGACGCTCTCGAGGAGCGCGCCGCGCCGGACGGCGGCGAGCGGGGCGTCCTCCGGCAGGCCGGCGCCACGCTGCGGGAGGCTACTCACCGGAGAGCCTGATGATATGGAGAGCCAGGAGGTCGAGGGCGACGCGCATCCGGCCCATCGCCGCGGGGAAGTCGCCGCCGGCCTGGTACCCGCGTGCCTCGCCGACTAGGGTCCGGATCTTCCGCAGTGGCCCGTCGTCCTCCCCACCGGGACCATCTCCGCGCAGGCTGGCCTGGGCCATCCCGAGCATGGTGTCGACCCTGGGGCTTGCCGTCCACATCGACACGATTGCGATGTCGAGGTAGCTGTGGATCCTGAGCAGGTAAGCCATGCGCACCGCGGCGTCGGCCCTCGCCCCCGCTTTCACTTAAAACCACCGCCGAATGTTCTCAGAGAGGATGCCTGGTAACGCCGCCTCGGGCACCCCTGCGGCCTCGGCGGTGGCCAAGGTTCCGTGCAGCGTCGAGGGCAGGTCCCCGTAGGGTATGTCCGAGCCGTAGCAGATGCGCGAGGGGTCGAGGGAGGAGAAGAGAACGTAGAGGTCCTTCGCCCGCACCACCGAGGTCTCAAATAGGATGTTGGGGTGCCCCTCGAAGGTATGGACGGCGTCGAGCACCTCGATCATCGCTGAGTGGCCGAGGATCAGACGCAGCTCCGGGCGCGCCTCGATGGTGGGAACCAGCGGTTCCACGATGCGCTGCATCGCGAATCCCGCGTGGATCAAGACCGGCAGGTCCGCCTCGGCCGCCATCTCAAAGAGGCGCACCACCCGAGGATCGTCGAGCTCGAAGTGCTGGGAGACAGGGTGGAGCTTGAGCCCCCTAAAGCCGCGCTCCACGCAGCGCCCGAACTCCGCCTCGTAGTCCCGGTGCGGGTTGAGGCGGAAGAACGGCACGAAGAGACCGGGGTGCTCCTCGTGGGCGTTCCACACCACGTCGTTGGGTCCGGAGTAGTCGTCGCGGGCGTTGGGGTCGTTCAGGGGGAAGACGATGCTCTGCTGTACCCCTGCGGCCTCCATCCGGTCGCGCATGCCCTCGGCGGTCATCGTCCGACCGTCCACGTCGACGCCGATGTGGGCGTGGGCATCGAAGATCTCGACGCCGTCAGGGATCTTCGCGCGAATCCAGGACCAGATGTCGGCCATCGCCCCGCCCGTCAGCGCCTCGATGCTGTGCTGCGTCTCCGCCGTCAAAGTGCCCGCCGTTCTCTAACCGTAGTTTCCAAAACCAACGACCGTGAAATGGTATCAGGGGGCATTCGCCGCCGCTAAAGGGGCCAGACGGGACCTCCTCGGGCGCGGCTTTCGCCACGGGTTTGGCGTACGGTCCCCCGTATCGCCAGCCGTCCGGACTACCCTGGGAGGTGATCCGCGGTCCTCAGCCGCGGACTTCCAGATCGATGGGCTTGAAGCTGTGATTGTTTGACTTCTCGGCCGAGCAGGCCGTCACCCCGATGATGAGGCCCATCTCCGCCCTCAGGTCCACGAAATCCCCCGGCCTGGAGAGTGGTGGCCCGATGTGCAGCTCGCCCGACGGAGAGATGTCCACGTTCATGAACACGTTGAAGGTCGTGGGGATGTCGTCGTCCGCGATACTGAACCGCTCCAAATTTCTCGCAAGGTTCTCGAAGCAGTTCGGGTGGTAGCCTTCGTGGTCCTCGTAGAGAATCCTGAAGGTCTCCGGGCTACAAGGCGTCAGAAGAAAGTCGTGCTTGCCCACCCTATCCTCGAGGATCGTGAACATCGGATTGCTGCGGTTGGAGTAGAGAACGTGGCCGGTCGTCAGGTAGACGGTGTTGTTGTAGTCGATGCTGCGCCCGGAGGACAACCGCTCAGAGGTGTTCTCGCTGGCGAAGGCGACGACGTCTGAGACCTGCTCTCCGTCCGGGTCGATCACCCTCAGCACCTGCCCCCGCTCCAACCGCAGGCCGATCCCCGTCTGCGGCTCCAGATGGTAACTTGCTATCTCCTTCACTTCCCCGTATCCTCCTCCGTCGTTGCGCCGTCCGCTCCGCCGGCGTGAAAGGGGCAGCGCCAATCCGCTTCGGCGGGGCGGCCCGAGTACTGCCGCGCCTCGGAGCGGACGCCGAAGTCGCCGAGGTTCGGGTTCAAGGTACCCTGGAGCTCGATCTCCCTGGAGCGGATGACCTCTCGCATTCGGAGGTATCGGCCTTCTTCGCGCAGCCGGTCGAACTGGTAGTGTGCGTTGAAGACGAGCGTGGGCCAGGCGAACCGCCGCGCAAAACGCGAGCTCGCTGGGTGGAGCCCCACGACGAAAAACGCCCGCCCCGCGAAGCTGAAGGCGAACTTGGTGTCTTCGGGGTCGGGGCTGACGGACGGGTCCCAGCGGTGGTAGCGTCGGTCCTCCTCGTGCAGCCGCTGCAACTGCTCCCACAGCAAACGCTCGAAGGCCGCCTCGTCGGCCGCGGTCGGCTCCACGAAGCTCGCGACGAAGGTGCTGAACTGGCCGCCTAGCCGTTCCTGCTCCTCCACGAACCAGAACAAGTCCCGCGCCAGCCCGGCGGCGGCCTCCGGAGAGCCTAACGTATCGTAGAGGCCGACGCGGTAGGACTCGCTGCCCAGCGCGGCCTTGGCCCCGACGCAGGAGAACCTCGAGTTCGAGACGAGCGCCCGGAAGGAGTCGTGGACGAACTCCATACGCGACGTCGCGGGTTCGCCGGAAGGCATCCGCACCAGCCTCTTGCCGCGAAACGCCGCGTAGGAGCTGTTGGCCAGCGCGAGACTGCCCCCGAAAGGGTTAGGGCGCTCTTTCTCGCCAGCGTTACGCCCACCAGACATGCTCAAATTTTTAAGCCACCCCCGTCGTGCCTGATGTCAAGGCGCTCACTCTACTGGTCCTGCCCGTCGATCCCAACCAGCCTGTGAACCCACGGGATCGCACCTAAAGAGAGCGGGTCCCCGCGTCCGGCCAGCCTCGTCGATCTCCCCGGAAGAGGTTGCGCAGGGCTACGCAAACCCTTCTCCGCCGCCGATCCTCTGGTAGACCCCGCGAATCCGAGTATCGACGCGGTCCTCAGACCGCCGCCATTCTGCGGCGGACGTGCAGTGCGCGATCTCTGTGGTTGGCGTCGACCAGGGTACGCACGTCGTCATAGCGGTCGGAGCAGCGCTCGGCCAGGGCCCGGGCAGGCGCGCCGTGGTACCACTCATGCTCCAAAAAGAGCCTCCCACCAGGCACCAGATAATCGGCCGCCGCGTCGAGGATGCGCTTGTGCGGCTCCAAACCATCCGCGCCGCCGTCGAGCGCGAGGTACGGCTCGTGCTCGGCGACGTGGCGTCCCATGCCGGCTATGTTTTGCGTTGGTATGTACGGCGGGTTCGAGACGACAAGGTCGAATGGCCGGCCCGCCGCAAGTCCCGCCACCGGCTCGAAGAGATCCCCCTGCCCGAGCCGGAAGCTATCTCCGACGCCGTGGACGGCGACGTTGCGCCCTGCGACCGCGAGCGCCCCAGGCGAGATGTCGGTGGCGACCACCCGCACGCCGCCGGGGAGCAGCTTCGTCAGCGAGATCGCCAAGCACCCGCTGCCCGTGCCCAGCTCGAGTACGTGCGCCTCTGGCGGCAGCGGGCGCCGCGATAGCTCGTCGAGCACGGTGCCGACGAACAGCTCGGTATCGACCTTAGGTATCAGGGTATCGCGCGACACCTCAAAGTCCCAGTCCAGAAATGGCGCCCGGCCGATCACGTAAGCCAGTGGTACGTCGGGCGACGCCTGGTATGCGATCTCCTCGAAGCGCCGCCGCTGCTCCGGGTCCAGCGTGCGGTCGGCGTATGCCCCCAGATCCTTGTGTGCCACGTCGAGTACGGCGCTCACCAGCGTCTCGGCCCAACGGCGTGCGAGCGGCATCCCCATGCCTTCGAACGCCGCCACGGTCTGCTGCACCAAACTACCGACCGGGACGGATACGTCGATGAAAGAAGAACAAAGCGCCATCGGTCCGACGTCTTTAGAGGCGGCATCCAAACCAAAGCTCCTCTCACGGCAAAGTCGGTTACGAACTCTTGATAGGTTATATCGGTGACTTTTCCCACCCCGGCCCTGTTTCTAACAGCGCGCACGCCAGAGGGACCTCTAGACCTCTATACGGGTTATACGGTGCTGAGAGCACTCGTCGGGTAGTCCGTAGCCGACAGCGCAGGTCTTCTTCCTCTCGAAGAGAACTTAGATCGTCTCCGCGTGAGTTTGTGGGGCGTCCTTCGGGTAGAGCTAGGGCCCAGGGGCCTCGTCGTCGTGCACGGCTGGGCCTGCCAGCGCAGGCTGCCTGTGGTCGAAATGGCACCTCGGACGGTTCAGGCCGCGGGACAGAAGCACGATCTCGTACCCAGGCCCCGACGCGTCCAAACCAACTTCCCCACCCGAACGCCCCTAGGGGACTCTCCCCGGTATCTGAAGTTTTCAGCCTGTCCGACGGGGTGGTCCATCAGTATCCGATGGAGCTCTCGCAGCACCAGCCGCTCGTACTCAACCGTCAGCGCCCTCGCCCCGACGGAGGGTGAGCATGGAGACGCGGGGACCGTCGACGTTCTTTACGTTGAGGGAGACGCCGTCGGCCTCGACGGTGTCTCCGACCTCGGGGGGACGCCCCAGGGAGCCCAAGATAAAGCCGCCTATGGTATCGAAGTCCTCGTGGGGCAGGTCAAGGTGGAAGTGGTTGTTGATCTCGGTAATGGGGATTCGGCCGTCCACGGCGTAGAGGTCGTCGCCTATCTGCTCGATGGCCGCCTCGCCCTCGTCGAACTCGTCCTGGATCTCGCCGACGATCTCCTCAAGGATGTCCTCGATGGTAATGAGCCCCTCGACCGAGCCCCACTCGTCTATGACGATCGCCATCTGGAGCTTGCGTTGTTGGAATTCCCTCAAGATCTGCTCTATCGACTTGGTCTCCGGGACGACGAGGCACTCCCGGATAAGGGTCGTCAGGTCGAAGTCCTCGGGCTCCTCCTTGGCCGCCCTGAAGAGGTCCTTTACGTGCACGGCACCGAGGACGTGGTCGAGATCCTCCTCATAGACGGGGTAGCGCGTGTAGCGCCCGAAGGCCGCCCGCTCGGCCAGGTCCGGGAGCGGCGCCTCGTAGGGGAGCGCCTCTATATCCGGTCTTGGCACCATAATCTCGCGCGCCACCCTATCCCCGAAGTCAAAAACGTTGTTGAGGTACTCGCGTTCCTCGGGGTCGAGGACGCCCGAGGCCGTGGAGGAGGAGATCATGATCCGAAGTTCCTCCTCGGAGTGGGCCTCCATCTCCTCACCGAGCCGCACACCCCACGGCCGCAAGACGAAGTTGGTCGAGGCGTTGACCAGCCACACAACGGGCCTGAACATCAGTCGGAACAGGTTGAGCGGGCGGCTGATCCAGAGCGAGACGCCCTCGGCCTTCTGGATGGAGAAGTACTTGGGCGCCTGCTCCCCGAAAACCAGGTGGGCGTAGGTTATGACCCCGAAGCCCAGCACGACTGAGACCACCGTGATAATCCGCTCGCTCGTTATCCCCAAAGCCCCCAGAACCGGCTCGATGAGGTGGGCCACCGCCGGCTCGCCGACCCAGCCAAGCCCCAACGAGGCCATCGTGATCCCGACTTGGCAGACGGAGAGGTACGAGTCGAGGTCCCGAAGCACGCCGTGTACCACCCCGGCCCGGGCGCTCCCCTCCTGCTCCAACTGCGTAATACGGGATTCCCGCACCCGCACCAGGGCGAACTCTGCCGCCACAAAGAACCCGTTGAGGGCCACCAGCACCAGGGCTGCAAAAAGACTTAACCAGGGTAAAAGGGGCTCTTGCACTACTGCGCGAACCCACCATCGTCGGGGCCGCGGGGCTTGCGTCGGTGAGGTGTAATGTAGGGTTCGTCCATCGTGTTACGAGCGGGATTATACCGCAGCCGCGCAGCCGCACGAAAGTTTGCGGCACGAGAAGGGCCCGGCCGTATCGGCCGGACCCTTCGAAGGGCGTCCGTCGTGCGGACCTCTCGCCGGATCGTTCTTACGCCAGGCCCTCCGCCTCGTACTCGCGGAGGAAGCCCTCGAACATCCTGCGGTGCTCCTGCTCGCCGCGCAGGATCGCTATGACCATATCGTTGGTGACCGGGTCGGAATCCTCGGTGACCTCGACTATCCTGGTGTAAAGCTCTATCGCCCTGGTCTCCGCGTCTATCACGCCCTTGATGACGTGGACGACATCGGTCTGCTCCTCCGGCGGCTGCAGGAGGTTCTGCTCGGCCCTGAAATCCATGGATCCGGGGACCACGCCGTACAACTCCTTGATGCGGCTGGCGAACTCCTGGGCGTGCCCGAGCTCTTCCTGGATATCCTCCTCCAAGGACTCCTTGATCTCCTGCGCGCGCACACCGTCCGGGTTGACGGAGTTCGTGGTGTAGTTGATCACCGTCTCGAGCTCCGCGAAGTACGCCTTCTTGAGCAGCTCGATGATCTCGGTGCGCTTCTCCGCCATCTCCTCGGCGAGGATACCCTCGCCGCTGCGTCCGATCTCCATGTTTGCAAACCTCCTCTATGATGTCTCTGCGTTACCCTCGTACTTTACCGTTGCAACCCTCTGTTAAACGTGAATTGGAGGACAGCAAGCCGTTTGCGCGTCAGGCCCCGGCGGGCTCCTTCTCGCGGAAGTCCTTCGGTCTGTAGCGCTCAACGTACTTGCGGAAACCTTCGACCTCCCTGTCGGCCTGCTCCTCCGTCCAGCCAAGGTACTTCGCGGCGACCTCGGCGGCGGCCTCGTCCACGTCCAACCCCACTTTCGGGCCGAGGCCCACCATCGTACGCCGGAGCAGCGCGTCGGCGAGGGTCTGGGCAAGCTCGCGCTCGAAGGCGTAGAGGATCTCGGCGCCTATGACGCCGGTCTCTACCGTCGGCGCCGGGGAGAGCGGCAGCCGCAGCGAGGCGTCGTCGCCGGCCAGCTCCAGAACTTCGGGCGCCCTGGCCCCGTAGAGTTTGAGCAGCCTCTCGGCCAGCTCGTCGGTGAGTCCGCTCGTCGCCTTGAAGTCCGCGGCAAACGCGGCGAAGTCCTGGGTGGCGCCTCCTGGAAGGGGGACCTTGTCGGTGCGGCTCGGCGGGGCCTGCCGGCCGAGCTTGCGGTAGGCGACGTCCACGGTCTGGCGGGCGAGGTTCCGGTAAGTAGTGAGCTTGCCGCCGACGATCGAGATCAGACCCTCGGCCTTCGGTCCCGCACCCTCGACGGTGAGCCTGCCACCGGCGGCAGATCGGCCGGTGGCGTGGTCGTAGACGACGTGGGCGCGGGTGATAGAGCTCTCCGAGCCTTCGGGCTTGAACGGTAGGGGCCTCACGCCCGAGTACGTGAAGAGCACGCTCTCGCGGCTCAGACCGGCCTCTGGGATCACAGCGTTCGTTTCGGCGATGAGGTAGTCGATCTCGTCGTCGTCCGCTGAGACGTAGTCGAGGTCTTCTCTGTACCTGAAGTCCGTAGTACCGATGAGGTAGCGGCCGTTCCACGGCACGATAAAGTAAGGTCTGCCGTCCCTGCGGGCCTCAACGTAGAGGGCGTCGCCCGGCGCGCCGGGGAACGGATCAACGACTATGTGCGAGCCCTTGGTCCCCCCGATCATCTGTTCCCGTTCCCCGTCGGCGCCCTCCGGCGCGTCGTCGATCCCGAACGAGCCAGCTCCGGAGAGCACTCGGTCCACCCAGGGACCAGCGACGTTGACCGTGACGGGGGCGTGCGCGGCGTAGGTCCCGCCGCCGAGACGGTCCTCGAACTCGACCCCTGACGCGCGGGGCAGGCCGCCGTTGCCGCTCTCCTCGTAGAGGAGGCGTTTGACCTCCGCGTAGGTGAGGACGGTCGCGCCGCGCTCGTGGGCTGAGACCGCGTTCTCTACGGCTATCCTTTCTGCGTACTCGACCTGGCCGTCGTAGTAGGTGGCGGCGCCGAGCAGGCCGTCGGGGTTGAGGCCTGGGTACTGCTCGAGGCCCTCCTCGCGGGAGAGCATGCGGTGGTTCGGGACGGATTTGTCGAAGGAGAGGGCGTCGTAGCCGATCATGCCGAGCCGGATCATGCCGGGGCCGCGCTTGGACCGCTCGTAGATCGGGACGACGAAGCGCAAGGGTTTGACGAGGTGGGGCGCGATCTTCAGGAGCTTCTCGCGCTCGGCGAGCGATTCGCGCACCAGATGCACCTCGTAGTACTCCAAATAGCGCAACCCGCCGTGGATGAGCCGCGTAGACCACTGGGTTGTGCCGTCGGAGATGTCCCCCTTGTCGAGGAGCAGCACCTTCAGGCCCCGCATCGCCGCGTCGCGGGCAATGCCGGCGCCGTTTATGCCGGCCCCTATCACTATGAGGTCGAAGGGATAGTCTCTGATACCGTCGGGTATCTGTCGGGCCATGGGGTTTCCTTTCTACGAGCCCTGCGGGCTGTTCGGGTGGACCTCGTCGAGGCGCGCTCTGATCCGGGAGAGCTCCTGCAAGACCAGGCGGTCGGTGGTCGAGAGCCCCCGGACGTTCTCCAGCAGGCTCTCCACGTCCTCCTCGACCTCTTCGACGTCTTCTTCTATCTCGTCTACCTCCCTCTCAAGCTCCTCGACCCCCTCCCCGAGGAGCAGCTGCTGGGCGAAAGCGGCGACGCCGCCGATGAGCATCGCCAGGATTACGTTCCCCATCCACTGCAGCCCCATCGAGAGCACCTTGCCCTCTGCGGTCTGCGCCGAGATGTCCCCGTAGCCGACGGTGTTGATGGTCGTGTTGGCCCAGTACACCCCGTCGAAGACGCTCACGCCCTCGAAGCGGGAAAAGGCCAACCCGCCGCCGAAGACCCCGATAAACGCGAGCACCACCGCGTAGGGCAAGAGCGTTATGTTCACGAAGCGGCCGAGCACGGCCGGCATCATGTCTATGAGCCGCAAGAGCCGCAGCACCCACAGCGCCTGCAGGATGCCGGGCAGCAGGGGGACCGTCAGCAGCAGTACGGTGAGGTCGAGCTTGTTATGCCGGAAGTACTCCCGGTTGTCAGGCGCGAGGCGCAGCATGTACAGAAACTCGAAGAGGAACCATCCATAGATCGCCCAGTTGAGCGCGGCGCTAACCGCGCCGAGCGCCCCCTTAGGGTCGGAGAAGTGCAGCACGAGCGCCGGTATCACCAAGAGCACGACCACTACCGTCGGCCCGTCGAGCCTTCGGGCCTTCGCCGCCTGCCGCTCGGTCATACCAGGCACGACGTGGGTCGTGCTCTTCAGGTCGAGGCCCCTCGCCGTACCCGCGCCCATCGCGTCCTCCTTCTACCGAATCCGGTCGCGAACCGTCCCGTCTACGGCGCGCCCAACCCTCTACGCGCCATTCGTCGAGGGGGCCTTCGCGGCCGGGGTCGTGGCCTCTGCGGGCGCCGATGCCGAAGAGTGTGTGGAGGCGGCCATGGAGGCCCGCACCGAGTCCAAGCTGCACGACGAAACCTAACGGCGGACGG
>DASQVA010000363.1:0-3542 GCA_035641035.1 Rubrobacter sp.
CACTACGTCCTCACCCGGCGCGGCCTGGGCGGCACCGGGTAGGTCCACGGGGGCGGGCCCGGGGTCCTGCCAAGGAAGCGAACAGTAAGAACAGAGCGAAGGAGAACGGGTGCCGGAACGGGGACGGGACGGGCAAGCGGAGCTGGGGCGGAGCGGATCGGCTGGAGGGCGCGCTCGCGAAGCATGAACCGGTCCTCCCGCAGCCTGGATGAACGCCTGGGCAAGATGAACGGGGGGGCCGCCGCGCTCGACAGGCGCCTTTGGCACCACGCGGAGGCGGCGAGCAGGCTCTGGCACCTGAAGTGGGACGACCTACCGAGGTCCGGCTAGCACCCTCCGGTGTTATTCACCGTACGTCCTAGAAGGGTTGTTCTCCGAAGTCCGCGTAGCGTGCTTTAGAGACGATCCTCGGGGGGAGGCGAGTACGATGGGAAGGAGAGGCGAGAGGAGGCCGAGATGGGTCGAGGGCAGAGGTACGGGCATGGCGATAGGCTCTGGATCGACCGCTGGGGCGGCCTGACGGAGGGGACGATCATCGAGGTCCTGGGCGAGACGGAGTACCTGGACGCCGTGGACGGCCAGGGAGTGACGGAGATCCAGGAGAGCGCCATAGCGCCCCGAGAGGCTACCGACCACCCCGTGCCCGGACCGCAGGAAGACTAGCCCCTTCATAGGACCGGGGCCGAGCGCCTCTAAGTGCCTCCGCGCAGCACGAAGCGGCCTGGCAGGAGCCCTCCGGCTCTCGCCGCGTCGGAAGCTCAGTCGCCTGCTAGCTCGTCGGTCGCGCTACGTCCGGCGTTCGCGGTGCGGCGGAGGAAGTCGGCGAGCAGCTCGAGTTCGGCGTCCCCGTATCCGGCGCAGATCCGATCCATCGAGGCGTTCATCCCCGCGTAGAGGCGCAGCAGCTCCGCGTTCCGGTCGCGCAGGGCCCGTACGACGACCGCGCGGCGGTCCGAGGGGTCGCGCTCGCGGACCACCCAGCCGCCGCGTTCGAGCCTATCGAGGATGCCGGTCATGGTGGCGGGGTGCAGCCCGGCGCGCCGCGCGAGGGCGCTCGGGCCGAGCGGACCGTCACGGGCGATGAGGTCGAGGCAATCGAGGTCGACGTCTTTGAGATCGAGGCGCTCGCCGACGCGATGGTTGAGCAGGGACAGTTGGACGCGCAGCTCGCGCAGCGACTCCTTGATCGCAGCGTTCGACCGCCTTCGACGCCGCCCTTCGTCTCGATCCCGCGCTGATACCGAATTCATATGATATGATCTCCGTATATTCTGATCTACAGAATATAGTGTACACGGGGAAGAGTTGCCCGTCCAGACGAGAGGATTGCCATGATCTTGGTCACCGGAGCTACCGGAAACATCGGGAGCGAGTTGGTGAACGTGCTGCTGGATGACGGCGCCAAGGTCCGCGCCGTCACCCGCAACCCGCCGGCCGCCGGCCTGCCCGCCGGTGTCGAGGTCGTCGAGGGCGACCCGTCACGGCCCGACACGCTCGCCTCCTCGCTGCGGGGCGTCACCGGCCTGTTTCTCAATCCGCGCGCCGTCGGAGACGCCGCCGCCGAACTGCTGGCGCTCGCCCGGGAGCAGGGGGTGAAGAGGGTGGTGGCTATGTCGGCGCTCAACGTCGACTTCGACCTCGTCCGGCAACCGTCCCGCATCCGCGGCGAGTACAACAAGGAGGTCGAAGCCGCCGCCGTGGGTTCCGGCCTCGAGTGGGTGGGCCTGCGGTCCGGTTATTACGCCGTCAACACCCTCCAGGCGTGGGGTGCCCAGATCCGCGCCGGTGACGTCGTGCGCGGCCCGTACCCGGAGTCCGCCTGGGCGCCGCTGCACGAACGGGACTTGGCCGAAGTCGGCGCGCGTGCCCTGCTCACCGACGACTTGGTAGGCCGGCGACCGGTACTGACCGGACCGCAAGCCCTCACCCAGGAAGAAATGGTCACCACGATCGGCGACGCGATCGGCAGGCCGTTGCGTTTCCAGGAAGTTCCGCCCGAGGTCGCCAAGCAAGGCATGATCCAGGCCGGCTTCCCCGAGGCGCTCGCCGACGGCTTCCTGGCAATGCAGGCCGAGTCCTACGGGCAGCCTGGCCTCGTCTCCGGCGAAGTCGAGAAGATCCTCGGCCGCCCCGGACGAACCTTCGCCGAATGGGCGGCCGAGCACGCCGCCGACTTCGGTGGGCCGACGGGGACGGAGCCGAACGGCTCGTGAAGCTCACGATCTTCGCGGCGACCGGCGGTATCGGTCGGCAAGTCCTCGAGCAGGCCGTCGCAGTGGGTCACGATATCACGGCGGTCGTACGGAACCCGAAGACGCTGTCAGGAGCGGTACGCACCCGCACGGCTGATCTGGCAGCCTCGGCCCGTTTTCTTGCTCTTATTCGCCCAAGCTCGTAGTAGGGTCGTTCCCCGAAGGCCACTTTCACGATGCTGCATGAATCGGCCCTCTGGCGGCTTGAAAGGCCTCACGAAACGCCAAAGGGCGCGGTGGCGACCAAAGATGCGAAACCCTGCATAAGGACCCTTGTCGCGCAGCACGGCTCGGAGCGGCTTTCGTCCGGGCCACCTCCCGCCACCGACCAGGCGGCTATCCACCAGAAGTACTGGTGGATAGCCGTCGTCCGACCCGAGCGCGACCGCTTCATGGCCCGCGGCAATTTGGGCCCGTACGTGTACGTTGTCTCCGACAAGGGCCTTGTGATCGTCCGCATGAGCGAAGGTTTCGGCTACAACCGCTAGCCGGAGGTGCTGCGCTCCATCGCAAACAAGGGGCCGTCTTGGATCCTGCACCTTTGCCTACCGTGCGCACGGCAATTCGCCGCCCACATGGTCACATCCTTTCGTGTGCTGTTTCGAAAAACCGGTAGCGAACCTCCGAGAATCATGTACCCACGTGCGCGTCCGTTTCTTGCCCTTGACATCAGACGCGGTATCCGTTACCTTCCTGGAGCATACCGGACTATACCAGTCTAGGGTGGGGAAATGGGGAGACCTTTCGGTGATGGGGAAGTGCGCAAGGACAGCTCGGTACCCATCTATTCTCAGGTGGAGCGGATAGTCATGGATATGATCGGAAGTGGCAAGCTTTCTCCCGGCCAGCGCGCTCCCTCGGAGAGAGAAATTGCCCAAACTCTAGGTATCAGCCGCATGACCGCGAGGGCGGCCATGTCCAGTCTCGTTGCGGACGGCTACCTTTACAGCGTGCCCGGCAAGGGCACCTTCGTCTCCAATCCGAAGATGCGCCAAGACCTGCTGGAGCTCACCAGCTTTTCTGAGGACATGCGCAACCGGGGTCTCAAGCCCGGCGCTAGGCTCCTTGAGATCGGAGTCGCTGACCGGGCCTCGGAGAAGGTTTATCGGAGGCTAGAACTTGGTGGAGAGGAAGACCTGATCCGCATCCACCGGCTCCGAACCGCCGACGAGGAGCCCATGTGTCTGGAGACCAGCTATCTCCCGAAAAGCCACGTTCCCTGGCTGCTCGAGGAAGACCTTGAGGCCGGATCTTTGTACCGCGCGCTCGAAAGAAACGGCATAGAGCTCG
>DASQVA010000364.1:0-4101 GCA_035641035.1 Rubrobacter sp.
GGCGTAGCCGTAGCTGTCCTCTTCGGCCAGGATCCCCAGGACCATCGGGGTCGAGGAAGCGGCTATCAGGTCCTTGTTGATCTCCATGATTTCACGCATCGCGCGGCGCTAACGAACTCGAATCCGCTTGTACATAGCAGCATTATATATAGCGATGTTAGGTATAGCAAGAGCCGCAGGTTCAAGGAGTATGGTCGCGGGACATCCCCCGTTCCACTGGCCGTGAATGGCTGCGCGGTCGGCGAGGCCGGCGCGGACCGGTTCCGCCCGCACTTCCCGGCGATCGAGTGGGACGACATGGTGGACGCGTTCAAGAGCAAAGCGGCCATCGTAAACTCTGGAACGTTCCACACACCCGCACGCCCGCACGTGGAATGCGAATTACCCGCTGCGAGCGCGATGATCTACGCGGACCTGACGAAAAATCTCGAGGCGCCGCATCCGGAACGGCGCCCGCCGGACCTGACGGGACATCTCCAAACCCCGCGTCAATCGCCGCGCCCGCCGGATGCCGCACGTTCGGGGTGGACGCTACTCGCCCTTCGCCTCCTCGCGGGTAGGGTGGACTGCTCCAGGCTAGACCAGCACCTAGCCCACATAACACCAGCGCCAGTCTTCTCCGGACTCGAGGCACTGGACTATGGGGTGCTCGGGTCGCGTGGAAGTGCTTGGTGACGCGGGCGCTACCCTAGTTCCTCCCTTTATGAGATGGCGACATACGGTCTCCCGCCCGCCGACGGGGGCACCCGCTCCGTGGCCCTTGCCAACCCGAACTCGGGCATGTTGGAGTAGATCGCCTCGTAGGCAACTGAGTAAACCATAAGATCCTTGGTGCACAGAACACACGGCTCACTTTCACCGCTAGGCTCTCTAGCGGGGGTTCGGGGTGGAGGTGACGCTGGTCTAGTGTTACGACTTCGACTCCTCCTCCGGCTCGTGCTCGTCGATCTCTCCAGGCAGTCCTCCACGTCAGTCCTCCACGTACTTCTCGTCGAGATGTAGACCAAGATGGGAGACCTGTTCGTCGTAGCCGTGGTCGTGGCCGATGACACCGTTGGTCGGCAAAGTGGCTAGGAACGAGCATACTGACGATTAATAGCTACACCAACATGATCTCCCTTTGTTGTGCCCTGATCCTGATAATTAGCTTGTTAGTAAATTTGTCAGTACCAAAGGAAGAGCTCCTGGGTCAAAGGGGCAGGCTTCCGCGTTCGTGATCTTTGAAGGTGGCGACCTCGCGGTAGCCGACGTCGCGGATAAGCTTCAGACTCTTGTCGTAGCCCATCGCGACCTGCTGGGGGGCATGAGCGTCGGAGGAGAGGACAATAGGGATGCCCCGGCGGTGGAACATCTCCAGGAAGTCGTGGGCGGGATAGATCTCGCCTATCGGTTTCCTGAGTCCCGCGGCGTTCACGTCGACGACGACGCCGGATGCGGCGACGGCGTCTGCAGTCTCCTCGAGGATGGGGGTAATATCCCGGTCGGGGAAGCGGCGGAAGATCTTGATTAGGTCGGGGTGGCCCAGGACCTCGAAGCGCCCCGAGAGCGCGGCCTTGCGGACGTTCGCGTAGTACGCCTCGTACAGGTCGTAGGTCTCGTACCGCTCGTAGATCCTCTGGTCGCTCGCGCGGTCCACCTCCTCCTCATCCACTCGGTGCACGCTACCGATGACGTAGTCGTAGGGGAGGGCCGAGGCGTCGCGGTCCATCCTCTCCTCGGCGCCCGGGACGAAGTCTATCTCTATACCGAGGCGCAGTTCCACGTCCTGGCTCATCTCGCGGGCCTCCTGGAAGGCGGCGAGGTCTATGTCCTCCAGGTAGCGGTCGTGCTCGGTTATGCCCATCTGGCAGATGCCGCGCTCGTGGGCTACCTCGCAGTACTCTAGGATGTTCTCCACGCTCATCGGGCGGTCACCGTGGGCGATCACGTGCAGGTGGTAGTCGATCAAAGGGCCGTCTCCCGGAGTTCGAAGGCTTCTTTTCTATCTTATAGGATACGCACGCCGTTTATGTGGGTATGATGTGCACCATGTCCGCGATCGCGACGAGGGCCAACCCGATAAGGACCATCGCCTACGGCGCCACGGTGTTGCTCACGGCGGCGGTCGTGGTCACAGAGCTTTTGCACGCAAACATACTCTTGATCTTCGCCGTCTCCTCGCTCGCCCTGATCGGGCTGGCCTGGGTGTTGGGCCAGGCTACGGAATCCCTGGGAGAGCACGCGGGGCCTAGGGTCGGGGGCATCCTCAACGCTACCTTCGGCAACGCCGCCGAGCTCATCATCACGATCTTCGCCCTCTCTGCGGGCCTCACGACCGTGGTTAAGGCCTCTATAATCGGCTCCATCATCGGCAACGTGCTCCTGGTTTTGGGGGCGAGCATCTTGCTCGGCGGGCTCAAGAACGGCACCCAGAAATTCTCGCCCACCATCGCCGGCGTAAACGCCTCGATGCTCGCCATCGTCGCCGCCGCGCTCGCGCTACCCACCATCTTCTCCGCGACCAACCCAGGGCCCAACCCGACTACCCTGAGTATCGAGGTTGCGGTGGTCATGATCGTCCTCTACGTCCTCTACCTCATCTTCTACCTGCGCAGCCCCGAGGGGGGCGTAGCGACCGGGGAGGGACACGCCCCGTTCGGGCGGGTCGCCTCGCTCGTGATCCTGTTCGCGGCGACGGCCGCCGTCGCCTACGCCTCGGAGGCGTTCGTCGGGGCCATAGAGCCGCTGACGGAGGAGTACGGTATAAGCGAGCTCTTCGTCGGCGTTATCATCGTCCCCATAGTCGGCAACATCGCCGAGCACATCGTGGGCGTCCAGATCGCCTACAAAAACCAGATGGACTTCTCGATGGCGATATCCTTGGGCTCCTCCATCCAGGTCGCCCTGCTCGTCACCCCCATCCTCGTATTCCTCGGTCCCCTACTCGGCCACCCCCTGAACCTGACCTTCACCCTCCTGGAGCTGGGCGCCCTGGGCGCCGCCGTCGTCGTAACCGGCTTTATCGCCCTCGATGGCGAGTCCAACTGGCTCGAAGGTGCGATGCTCTGCGGCGTCTACGTCATCGCCGCCCTGGCGTTTTTCTTTTCACCTTGAGTAGACTTCAGGCGTCAGGTATCAGCATCCTTCTCGGCCCGGAGGCCGTACATCAAGGGCACGGTGGGAACTCCCTCCGGAGGCGCCATGCGCCTTCCCGGCAACTCGCGCATATCCGAGAAGTGCCGCTCGCCGTTGGCGTAAGGGTACTCTTTGAGAGCTGAGATCCGGAGACCCGCCCCGGCTAGCGCCGTTACCACCTCCCCTAGGCCCCACCGGAAGAGGTGGCAAGGCTCGGGGTTCTCGAAACCCCTCATCCCTTGGGAGAAGCCCCCGGGCGTGAGGCCGCCGCCGGACTCGCCCACGTAGTCGCCGACGCCCTCGTCGAGGCGCAGCGGCTCCCCGCCGGTAGGGTAGCCGCGGGTATGGTTCCAGCCCGCATCGAACATCTCCGCCGCCGGGTGGAAGTCCACCAACACGAAGCGTCCGCCGGGCTCCAGTACGGCGGCTATGCCGGCGGCCCAGGCTTCTAGATTCGGCAGCCAGCACACGACGCCGTAGGAAGAGTAGACCACGTCGAAGCGGCGTCCCTGGCGCACGGACCCTTCCAGCCAGTCGTAGACGTCCGCACGCTCGAAGCGCGCCGGGATCCCCGTCTTCTCGGAGAGCGCGCGGGCCGAGCTCAAGGCCTCGTCGCTCGAATCTACCCCGACCACCGTCGTGCCGAGCGCGGCCAGGCTCAGCGAGTCGCCCCCCGAGTTGCATTGCAGGTGCGCCACGGTCTCCCCGACGAGGTCGCCAAGCAGCTCACGTTCCTCGTAAAACAGGGTGGTGCCACCCGCGCGCAGGAACCCGGCCAGGTCCTCACGGTGGCTCTCGTGCGCCCCGACCGCGACGTTCCACGAGCGCCGGTTCTGCTCGCGGAGGCTACGCTGCGCGGATCGGTCCTGCGGTTTCGCGTCAGGACGGACCCCGTTGCGGGCCACCGTGTCCAGCAGCGTCTCATGCAGGCCAGCCACGGCGTCTTCCCAACGGGGGAGGACAGCGGCGCGGCGGCGTGCAGCGGCG
>DASQVA010000365.1:0-8541 GCA_035641035.1 Rubrobacter sp.
TGCCGTTACTCTCTCCACCGCCTCCGCCTGCTCGGCGGTCAGGTCCTCGCGCCACCCCCCCGGCGTCGCCTTGCGGTAGAACTTGCCCTCCCCCCTCTCCTCTTCCGGGATGTTCTCCCAAGAATGCTTCTCGACCACCCTGGCGAGCTCCCCTTCATTCACGGGCACGCCCAGGGTCGAGTAGAGGCGCTGCATGGTGCCAAGAGCGTCGGCGTTGAGCTCCTCGTAGCGGATCACGACCTTAGGCCCCCTGTGGGCGTCGTAGGCCGCCTTGGCGTTGCCCATCCCTTGCAAGTAGTTCGACGCCCGGGCCTCTGCGAAGGCGACCGAGTTCTTCTCCGGCGCCTTCTTCCCCTGCTCGTAGAGCCGGGCCTTGTGCTTCTCGTAGTGCCAGCCGCCCTCCCTGCGCCCGTCCAGGGCGGAGGCGACGATATCCCTGGGGTCGCGTACCAGGAGGACCATCCGGCTCTCTGGCACTGCCTCCATTAGGAGGGGGGCGCCCACGGAGCCGTTGGGCTCTTTGATGATCAGGAAATCGTTTTCCTTTATGTTCGGGAAGGTCACGGTGGCCGCTTCGAGGAGGAGGTTTCTTATGGAGCCGATCCAGCTCTCCCTGTGGCGGCCTAGAATGAACTGCGGGTTGTTCCGCAGGCCCTCGCTCTGACTGTAGTAGAAGTTACCGAAGAGCGTGCCCACCCACGGCTCGCCCCACAGGGCCTGCCCCGTTATGTCCCCCATCATCGAGGAGAGCCAAGTGCTGCCGCTGCGCCCCGAGCCGAAGATCCAAACGATGTTCTCTGGTTTCACCGCGCCGCGCCGCGTCGGGGTCCCATTGCCAGCGACAGATCCCGCCGCGCCCCCGGTAGTTGCCCCTCCTGCTCCCTTTCCCGGGCCGGCTCCCGCAGCGCCGACGCGTGTTACGCCCGCTTCCAGGTTTAGGAAGGCCCTAAAGCCTCGGACTACAAGATCTGCGTGCTGCTTAAATACCGGCACTTGGAGCCTCTCTTCGACTTCAATTTCCGCAGGTAGGATAGCAAAGTTCCTTCTCCCGCTAACGGGTCCGGCAACCATAACCATCCCACGCCTCGTCGGAGTGGACCCCACATGCCGCGTCAAGGAAATGGAGATGCGTCAAAGAGGGTGACGGCGATCGAGATCTGCCTGGCAGACTCCTGCATGTAATCTATTAAATCAGTCTCGACCGTACCACATACGAACCTTTCCGGTGCGTTACGAAGGTTCATCCGAAAGCTACAGATCGTAAACCTCGCGAGTCATACTAGGTAGAGGACGCACCGGAGATTGCCTCAAGAAACGGGCGTGACTTGAGACCCGTCTTCCCCACGATAACCGAGCTTCGTGAGGAGATCCCCCGCCTCTCTCTCGAAGACGCGACGGTCCCGGTCGGTAAACGCGTCCCTCCAGTCGCCCGCAACACCTTTCCTGAAAAACGAGGAAGGGTCTTCCTCCCCGCGGGTCCTTCCTTTCGAGAGCTTCTCGAAGGTGGCCGAGCCCACGCAGCGACCGACACTCCACTCGTCCGAGGCGACCCCGAGGAAGCGCAGCAGGCGTTCCATCTCTTCTTCCGGGTGGGTAAGCAGGCCTTCGTAGCGGACCTCAGCGTAGCGGTCGCCAAAGAGGCGGGGGCCGTCGTTGACCGTCCTGCCGACTCTGGCGGCCCAGTCGGCGGCGAGCTTCCGGATCTGGGTCTCGTTGAAAATGCTCCCGTCGCGTTCGGTCCGCTCGCCCCTGTTCATCCGGCCGAAGTTCCGCGAGTGGTGCGCTGCTGAGAGGGCCACGTCCCGGCCGTCCCGGATGATGTGGACGACCCTAGCCTCAGGGTAGATGACGGAAATCTCCTGAATTGTCTCCGGTGTGAGGAGTGGCGACTTGTCACCCACGACCTTCTTTCCGCTCTTCAGGAGCTCGCCTTCGAGGAAGTAGTCTATGACCATGCGGGTGAGGTTCATCAGGTGCTCCCCGGCGTCGTCGTTCCTGCTCCAGACGGATCTCTCTATCCAAAGCCTGAGGTACTCGGCGTCCAGGATGGCATTGTAGAGCGAGCTGGCGGGCCTCAGCACGTCCCTCTGTACTAGGCCCTTCTGCCTCCAGCTCGCGCCGAAGAACCGCCCCTCCCCCCTGCAGAGTATCTCAGGGTGCGCGTCGAGCATCCGCATGAGCCAGGTGGTGCCTGACTTCTGGTTGCCGACGACGAAGAAAACGGGTACCCGCCCGATCGCTGAACGTAGCAGGTGCTCGTCTCCGCGCAACCGCGCCAGCTCCCTCCTGAGTGCGGCGATCTCCGCATCTTTCAGGGCTATCTGTCTGCGGGCTTGCCTGTTGGTATTCACCCGCAAGGCGCCGGTCGCGGCATCCAGGGTCGCTTTCGCCCCCCGAAGGATCTCGACGGCCTTGCGACTACGGGGGGTCATCGTAGGGACGAAACCTCAGCTGCGGGCGCCACCGGAGAAAGCTTCATGCTCCAGATAGTCCGCCAGCGCCTCGCTCCAGTGCCGGAGCTTGGGGCTGCCCAGGGAGGAGAGGATCCCGTTTGCGGGCCGCGCCGCCGGTAGGGGGTACTCGGATCTGGGGATGGGTACGACCTCGGTTTCGACGCCCGCGAGACGGAAGATCTCAAGGCTAAACTCATACCAGCAGCAGGACCCGGCGTTGGTCAAGTGGTAGAGGCCGTAACGACCAGCCTCGGCTATCCGGGCGATGCCTTCGGCCAGGTCGCGGGCGTAGGTGGGCGAGATAAACTCGTCGTTCTTGACCTTGAGCGGGTCGCGCTCCCCGGACACGCGCAGCATGGTCCGCACGAAGTTGTGCCCCCGACCGTAGACGCCGGCGGAGCGCACGATGTACCAACGATTCGTGAGCCGCATGACATGTTCTTCCCCAGCGAGTTTGGTGCGTCCGTAAGCGCTAATGGGGTTCGGAGGGTCGAAGGGCTCGTAAGGCCTCTCACCCTCGCCGTCGAAGACGTAGTTGGTGCTCACGTGCAACAACTCGCAGCCCCGCCGCTCGCAAGCCTGGGCCAGGTTGCGCGGCCCGAGGGCGTTTACCGCGTACGCTAGATCTGTCTCCGTCTCGCAGCCGTCCACGTTGGTGTAGGCGGCGGCGTTGATGACTATCTCCGGCGAGTGCTCCTCTACAGCCAACTCTACAGCCCCAGGGTCTGTCACGTCGAGCTCGCCGCGGGCCAACGTCACCACATCGTGACCCCGTTTGGGGAGTAGGCTTGCCAGCTCCAGGCCGAGCTGGCCGCCGGCCCCGGTAAGCAACACCTTCACGGGCGCATCCTGCCGGGAGTTGTGCGCGGGTGTGGACGGGTTCCCACACGGACCTCACGCCCCATGCAAAGCCTCTGCGCGCTCTGTTCGAAGCTTATCTTTGATGGTGTGCTCCGTGGGGTAGCCTTCCGGAAACCGATACTCTATCAAAACACGCGAGGTGTTTGTGGTTGCAATCCCACCACCTGGGCGAGGTCCGAGTGCGGCAAAAGAGGACCGGAGGTTCCCACCTCCGACCCTCTTGAGGGGTCGTTACACGCGTTCGCGCCGTACTTCATCAGCTTGCAGTTACGCAAGGTGTCCTGTGGGCGACCACACTGCGCTCGGAGCCGCATTCGACGAAACCGGCCTTGCAGTCGTCCTGCACGATTGTGTAGAGTTTGCCGCGACCACCGAACACGCGGTCCCTTCCATTCCCGGCACAGAGCTCGTCCCCGCGGTTGCCGACGAGGCGGTCCCCGCTACCTAAAGCGCAGACGGTAAAGTTGTCGGCAAGAGCGTCTATGACGTCGTGCTCGTTGATGCCCTTGACCACGTTAGGGCCATCGGTGCACGTGAAACCTCCGGCTAGAGCTATCCCCGCCATCTACGCGAGGAACACGCCATCAGCACGGCCACATTAATCAATCTCCACATATTCTTTCTCCCTTTCTCCTACGTGTGTAAGCCGCGCGGCCTACGGAGCCTGATCTACCCCGGACCCGAAGCCGGACCGGACCCGCTAACGCCCCGCGCACGTTCCGTCCCTCAACAACCACCTCTAGTGTCACCTGGGCGAGATCCCCGAGACAGCTGGCCCATAGCTCGAATGGTCCATATTCCTCTTGCACTCAAGGAGATCGAGCACCCGCACAGCATCAGACCGCCAGCGAACCTCCCTTGGGTAGGTCCGCGTATCCCCCCAATTGAATGATTATTGTCGTTACAAGAACGTGGCTTTCCGGTACGACAGACCCTGGGAACCGGGCGACCGAACTTCAGACGTCCCCTGATACTGAGAGCCTCCATCCCGACAGCGATAACAGGGTAGGCTCTGAACAGGCGTGATTCAGGCTTCGCTCAGAAAGCGCGAGGTGCTGAGCAGACCGACGTTGCGAGAAGCGAGACCGGCCGGTAACCACTCGGGTCGGGGCTGCGACGCTCGTTCTGCCTCTCCGGGTCACGCTTATCTCCCTTCCAGGAGGGAGGTGTAGAGTGCTTCCAGCTCGTCCGTGTAATCGGCGACCGTTTTCACCGGTCCGATCCCAGCGCGCAGTTTCGCGAGCAGACCCGGCTCTTGGGTCAGCCGCCGCAGTTGCCATGCCAAGTCTTCCGCGTTCTCCAATTCGAAGAGCAGGCCATTCTTCTCGTGCCTTACGAACTCAGACATGCCTCCCAGATTTGTGGTGACAGCTGGGATCCCAGCAGCGAAGGCCTCGAAGACGACGCCGGGAGCGTTCTCGTACCAGCGGGAGGGTACCACGAGGACGTCGATCCTTGACAGCACGCCGGGCAGCTCCTCGCGCGAGAAAGCGCCGCGGAAGGAGATCCTCCGGTCGTCCCCGGCGAGCGCGCGCAGCTTCTCGGTGTAGGGTTCGTAACCCTTCTCGCTCCCGTGGATGGAGAGCGTCGCATCAGTCTCTGACGGTAGCCTCCTGAAGGCCCGAACGAGTAAGTCGGGACCCTTATGGGGCGCCAGGGTACCTACGAACCCGAACCGGAGCGTCGCGGACGGGGACCGTACGGAGGAGATGTCCGCGATGTGGGAGGTGTCTATACCATAGTGGGATACCCGGATCTTCTCGGCCCCTATACCGTTGGTGACGAGCAGGTCCCGCGTGAGCCGGGTGTAGGCGACGATTTGGTCTACGAGCTCCATTTGTTCCTTTATGTACGCCGACCGCTCTCTAACGTCCCCCACCTGACGCAGCGGGAAAGAGAAGCGCGAGAGGGATGTGCGGGACATTAGGTCCGCCACTTTGGGGATCACGTCCGGAACCAGGACGGCCGCCTTCTTCACGCGGGGGTCCGGGCCCCGGCTCGCTATGCAACGGACGCAGTGGGATACCTCGGGCCCCTCGCACATGACGCCGTCGTGCCTCCTCAGGTCCACGACCGGACATACGCTCCAGAAGTCGGCCGCCGTGAAGACCAGCGGCAACCCGAACTCTTTGAAGACCGGTAAGACGCTCGCCGAGAGCCCCTGAAGGTGCATGGCGTGGATGATGTGCGGGCCCACCTCATACACGTACTCTCGTACCTTCCGGGCCATTACATCGTTCCGGTAGTTCAGCCGGTAAGGGCGGGACAGGCCTTCCTCCGGGCGACCCACCCTGCGGACGGGGACGCCCTCAAATTCGTAGTCCTCCGTCTGGCCGGGCCGAAGGTCGCTGTGAGGAACGGTGCGCTTGGCGGCCAGGATAAAGGGTTCATGCCCCCGGGTTTTCAGCTCCCGCGCCAGCTCGAGCGTAACGACCTCTACGCCGGCGCGACTCTCGGGGAAGAGCTGGTGGGCGGCGAAGAGTACCTTCAACGTCCCGAACCCGACGGCGTCAACGGCCGGCTCGGCCGTCCCCAGCGAGCGGGGCATAGAAAATGCTGGTATCGAGGAAGTTTCTCATCCTTCTCCACCACCGCCATCGCGGCCGCGCAGATCCGGGACGTAAGCGTTCACGTCTTCCCAGCTCATACCAAGCACCGGTGTCGGCAGATCTCACTGGTCACCTGACCGCCCGCGCCTGAGCCTTGCCATTCTCGACCTCGAAGGCGAGACTATCCGCCTCTTGGACACCCAGAGCCTGGCGAACAGCCTTCGGTATGGTTTGCCTGCCCCTTGCTGATGACTCTAGCCTTCTGCTCCATGCCGGCTCGCTTTCCCTACAAGAAACTATACACCTTACCACGCTCACTCTCTGGAAGGGGGAGGCGAGAGATGTCGCTCGTAGAGTGTTTTCAGATCCCTTTGCTGAGGAACCTGTCCAATCTCTTAGAGAACGGATATTTCTTTCCGGCTCGCCGGTGTATACGGGCCGCCAGGTAGGCGCCGGCCTGGGAACAGACGGCGTACCTCACGGCGGGCACCAGGAGTTTCGGAGCTACCGCTGACGTCTTGGCATCCCGGCGCAAGCGGAGGTAGAGGTGAGCTGAGGCGCGGAGCACGTTCAGGAGCAGTAGCGCCAGGTTCGGCGTGGGTGCGATCCCGAAGAGCTCTAGGAGGACCAGCCCATTCGCGTAGTTGCGGCGGAAATCGTAGAAGGAGCCCCGCTCGTGCGAGTGAAGAACGGCCGAGCGCGGCTCGTAGATGAGCTTGTAGCCCGCCTCCACGACTCCTTTGCCCCACCTGAGGTCTTCCCCGAAGCCTGTCCGCTCAAAGGGGAAATCCTCCCACACCGAGCGGCGTACGCAGGAGCTCACGTTGTCGAAGGTTGCAAGGAAGCGCTGCGCAGCCGGGGGCGTCTCGCGGTAGGGTCCGGGACCGCCGGCGAACTGCTCCCGGCGCCGGAGACCGGCGGTGGGCAAGTCGTTCACCAGGGCACGCGCTAGCGGACTGCTCTCGGGGCGGGGGATCTGGCGTCCGTACACCCCGGCCACCTCCTCATCGCGCTCCAGGTTCTCGACCATCGCCGATAGCCACCGTTCGTCCAGCGGTAAAGCGTCCTGTACGAGAAAGGCTACGTACTCCCCTCTAGATAGCGAAACCGCTAGGTTGCGCGTCGCGCCGTGATCGAACTCGCCCCGAGACAGACTATGGATAGTGGCACCACACCGCCGGGCCGACTCGACGGTACCGTCCGTCGAACCGGAGTCTATTACAAGCAGTTCGCGGTTGAAGGACCCCCCTTGCGCAGAGAGCCTCTCGAGCAACCCGCCGAAGCCGGAACCCGCGTTGAAGGTAAGGACGACCACCGAAACCTTTGGAGAGCCAGGTCTAGGAAGAGACTCTACGATGATCCCTCTAAGAGAATAATCTGATATGGAATAATCTGATAAGACTCCGATCGGGTAGCGGTTCCTCGGTCATCGTTAGCGGGTGGCCGCCTTGCTACCGCCAATGCTGCCACAGCCTGCATTTTGCCCGAAGAACCATTGTGGTGCCAGGAGCATTCGAACTCGAAGTGCGCCCGGCCGCCCCTAATCGTCCGACTCCAATGTTGGAGTTTTTATTGCAAGATCTCCTAGCATAGTACTGCGTCTATTCACGCCTTGGCATGCTTATACTCCACCTCCACAGGTTGTGGCCGGTTCTCCTCACCGGCAGGTCGCGAAGCTCCATACGGCAGGTTCATGGGCATCCTTATCCAGGATGGCGCATACGGACTTCTGAGAATTCCTCTTCCACGACGTTGGTGAATAACACGCTAGAAGCCGTCGGCCTTGTCGGGTACTTGCTAACATTGTTCTCGTTGTTGCTCCCACCAGCGGGTGCGCGGGGAGGCGGGGAGGCGAAATGATAGCGTGGGCACTGCACCTCATGGAACTGGTCGCAGGAATCGTGGGGGTTTGGATAGGGCTCTGGCGCCTACCGGACGCCGTCTCCGCTTTGGGGGTCGTTACTCCTACCGCCGTCGGCCTCGTCGGGCTGCTGGCTTTCCTCAGGCACTTCCTCTTCCACCACAGCGATGCTCAGCGCCTCGGGTGGGAGTCGGCCAAGCCACAGTTCCAGTACGAGGTAGGGTTTGCCAACCTGGCCTTCGCGTTGGTGGCGTTCTTGGCCTACCTCGGCGGGTGGTCGGTTGGTGCCCAGGTTGTGGTGGTCCTCGGCTACGGCTTGTACCTTCTGCAGGCGGCGCTCCTCCACACCTGGGAGTCAGTTCGCGGGGGAGGCCATCGGCGTCGCTTGCTTCAGAACGCCTTACCGGCGCTGGCCTACAGTCTCTTGATGATCTATCTCGCCATTAGGGGAATGATCGAAGCGGATCTTCCCCCCCTCTAAGCCAGCGAGGATGAAGGAGGGCTGCAAGCCTCCCTCTTCCAGAAAGGAGAGGGGTACATGCCAGCCGGTTATAAGCCATGCCAGAGATTGCCGAACACGCTACAGCTTCAACCATTTTTCCCCTAAGAGCTAGTTGGCCTCGGCAGGGACGCCACCTAGCCTAACGATGCGCTCTTTCTCCTGCGCTGAGCCATGACGTAGCCGTGGATAGCCATAAGTGGCCAGCACAGCAAGTACACCCACCCTGCCCAGCTGGGCGCCTCTTCCCCGCCCAGCAGGACGATAGCAATGGAAACCAGCCCGACTCCCGCAAGTAGTAGGTAGCCCTGAAGCTCC
>DASQVA010000366.1:0-4226 GCA_035641035.1 Rubrobacter sp.
ACCCCCGCCACTATTGCGCGCACAAGGCCATAGTGATCCGGCTCCAAGAGGAGAGTTGCGAGCGCCTGGTGGTGGAGGTCGAAGACCCAGAGGGTGTTGTTGAGCGGGTCAACCGGGCGGTCGGAGCTTCCGCACGGGCGCTCAGCCTAGCCTAGCTTCAAGCACAGCTTTGGTAAAGAAAGGACTGGGACTCCTCAGAGAGTCCCAGTCCTTTCTCTTGTTGCCCTTATTTACTCGAGTGCGTGGAACAGGAATTCTGCGAGGTTCGCCTAACCAGCGTTCTCGGAAGTTCGCATCCAGCATTATGCGTGGCCCCGTTCCTATGCTGAGCGGCCTTCTTATGTGCAAGCAGAGCTTTGTGGTCCAGCGTACATAAGAAGCCGATAATACCTCACGGGGTATAGACGCCCCTCCAGTGGCCCTGGTGGCGTAGGATGTGGGAGTACGGTCACAAAGTGAGGAGGCTCTTGTGTCTACTATGCAGGTCTACTTACCCTGGGATACTATTAGCTTTGAGGTGGAGATCGAACACAACTTTCACCTGGGCGATGCTTGGGCAGTGTTCCGTAGGCGCCCTCAGGAAGGTGAAGCGAACCGCCCCTTCCCCCTCACTCTCAATGCACGGCAGATCAAGGAGGTCGAACGCATCGGTGAGACGCAGATCGTGAGCTCGGTGCTTTTTCAGGTCACCGTGCTCGAGCGTAGTAACAGCATACCCGGGGAGTATGATCTAGAGACCATCCGCGGGTTAGAAGTGGATGCCAGCGAAGGGGCGGAGGGCCTAGATCTCGGCAGCCCGCCCGATGAGGTGTCATTCCGCATCGCTGCCTTTCCTGCTTCACCTTCCTGCAGGGTGAGGCGCACCAGCCTTGGACGGAAGAATCCAGGTAGCAGATACCTTCGCGATTGATCTCGATGGTAGAGTTTTGGCCCTATAGGGGTAGCCTAGAGCGTGTTATGAACTCTCGTGCGGTTGGGGCGCTGGCATGAGGGTATGCCGAAGAACCGGAGGTCCTGCCCGAGCGACGTCTCCGATGAGGGGTGGTTCTTCGTCGCCTCCTCCTCCCTCGCGCTGGTCCGCGAGGACACCCTTCAGTGCTGCCACGACTCGCTTGCCGGAGGTCTTCGACGCCCCGAGGTGGATCGTGAGAGCGGACGGGTACAATCAACGAGAAGTACTATGCGAGTACCCTCTGGAATGGGCACGAGGAACTCCACGAAAGCGTGGAGCAGAGCCCGAGAAAGGTTTCGATTGAGTACGTTCGTTTTGATCCACGGTGGCTGGCACGGCGCGTGGTGCTGGGACAAGGTAGTTCCTCTTCTGGAGCAGGCCTCCCACGAAGTCGTGAGGTTCGACCTGCCCGGGCACGGTGAGGACCGGACTCCGGCCGCGGAGGTCACGTTGCAGAGCTACACCGATCGCGTCGTCGAAGCGCTCGATGCGCAGCCCGAGTCCGTCGTGCTCGTCGGACACAGCCTGGGCGGCGTCGCCACCAGCTAGGCCGCCGAGCAGCGCCCCGAGAAGATAGAAAAGCTCGTGTACGTGTGCGCTATACTGCTACCCGACGGGAAGAGCGCCGGCGAGGCTTCGCAGGGAGACGGCGGATCGGTGGTCTTCAACTACGTGGAGATGCAGCCGGATCAGGGTAGGGCCCTCATATCGGAAGAGGGGCTGAAGGAGGCCGTCTACCACGACTGCCCGCAGGAGGACTTCGAGCGGGCCCTGAGTCTGGTCACCCCTCAACCCATAGCCCCGCTGGGGACACCCATTGAGGTGACTGAGGGAAACTTCGGCAGCGTGCGTAGAACCTACGTACACACCACGCGAGACAGGACCGCCAGCCCTGCCGCCAGGAGAAGATGTACACCGAGATGCCCTGCGAGAAGGTCGTCTCGATGGCGACCGGCCACCTACCGTTCTTTGCCGCACCAGAGGAACTGGCCGGACACCTCGACTCCCTGGCGAAGCTCTAGAGCGTGCTATGAACCTCCGCCTCGGGGACGGTAGCATGCGCGCATGCCGACTCGAAAGCCGTACCCCACGGACGTTTCCGAGGAGGAGTGGGCCTTCGTCGCTCCCTACCTAGCACTGGTCCGCGCAGACGCCCCGCAACGCGTCCACGACCTGCGCGAGGTTTTCGACGCCTTGAGGTGGGTCGTGCGCGCGGGAGCGCCCTGGCGCATGCTGCCGCACGACTTACCGCCTTGGGAGGCCGTCTACCAGCAGACGCAAAGGTGGCTCGCAGCTAGGGTGTTCGAGGCCATGGTCCACGACCTGCGCGCGGTACTCCGCTTGGCTCAGGGCAGGGAGGCCGAGCCCACGGCCGCCGTCATGGACAGCCGCACCTTGCGCTCCACCCCCGAGAGCGGTCACAGGGGCGGCTACGACGGCGCGAAGCGGAAGAAGGGCTCGAAGATCCACGCCGCCGTCGACACCCTGGGGCACCTGCTCGCGCTGCGCGTCGGCTCGGCGGACGAGCAAGACCGGGCGCGGGTGGAGGGGTTGGCGAGGTCGGTGCAGGAGGCGACGGGCGAGTCGGTGGAGCTGGCGTACGTCGACCGGGGCTACACCGGCGAGGCGGCGTCCACCGACGCCGGAGCGCATGGCATCCGCCTTGAGGTGGTCAAGCATCCCGGCGCTAAGAAGGGCTTCGTCTTGCTGCCACGCCGGTGGGTCGTGGAGCGCTCCTTCGCGTGGGCGACCCGTTTCAGGAGGTTGGCGAAGGACTACGATCGGTTGCCCGAGACGGTGGCGGGGCTGCACTTCGTCGCCTTCGCTTGCCTCTTCCTGCACCGAGCGATCACCGTGCTCGGCCCGAGTCCATAACAGCCTCTAGGCGACAGCCCCTTAATCGGTTTGATCGAGTAGTACTGGAACGCGATGCCCAAAACGTAGGCGAGCACTTAGTTGACGACGAACTTGGCGTAGAGGAAGAGCCCGAAGAGCTTCCAACTAAACAGGAACACGACCGCCGGGCTACCTATGATGTCGCCCAGAGTGCACCCTGCCCCGCAATGGCTCACCCCCCACGGCCGTCGTGGCGGCAAACGACTTCTTCGGCGGGTCGCCATGCTCCTCCATCCACTTGTGGCTCTGTGGACGTCCCCACCGATAGTAGCCCCACAGCGCCAGTGGTCCGAAGTAGAGGGCAGTTATGGGCCAGACGGCCTCCATGATCCACATGTGCTGCCTGTAGCCGCGCCCTTACAGCGTATTGCGATGATATTGACCCACACACGCCATGCATGTACGAGTGGTTGAGTAAGAGCCCTTCGGCGGGACCGTATTTACACATCATGCGTTGTGGGTCAACCACACTGATATCCGCTGTTACATGTCGTAGAGGATGAAGCTTCCGCACAGCAACGCCACACTCAAAGAAGTCCATGAAACTACAGTTAGTCAGGTTGGCACCATGGCGCGAGGCCTAGAGTACTCTCAGCACGGCGTCGCAGGCTTCTTGGCAGGGGCGGCAGACCTCGGCGCATACCCGGCAGTGCTCGTGGTGGGAGGCGTGCCGCTCGCACTCCTCCGCGCACAGGCGGCATGCTTCGACGCAAGCTTGGAGCGCGGCCCTCGCCATCTGGGGCTCGAAATCGGTCTGGCGGGAGAGGATCCTGCCCGTGGCGTCGCAGACGTCGGCGCAGTCGAGGTTGTGCCTTATGCAGCGGGAGAGCGTCTTGGGGTCGTCCTCACCGAGGCAGGCGTCGGCGCAGGCGGTGCAGCTCTGGGAGCAGTCCAAGCAAGCCTCGATGCACTCGACGAGCGTCTCGGCGTCCAACGCCGCGGGGCTCGGGTGGGTCTGGAGCATCTGCTGAGCGTGGGTCACGATGCGTCCTTTCTGTAGTTACGTTCGAAGTGTACCCGCATTCCCGCTGCTCGTAAGATCGGTTTCGTTAAGGATTGGTAAGCGTTGCGGTAAGGAAGGTTTTCACTGCCCCAAAGGCTATTCACCCAAGTGCGTGGAACAGGAATTCTCGGAAGTTTGCAACGGCCAAACAACCCTCCAGTAACACCAACAATAAGCACAACCTTCGGTTGATGCGCCAAGCCTTAGAACCCTGCATACTTCTTGCTCGTTGGGCAACCAAGGCGGCGGGCTTCCCCTAGTCCCGCCCTTCCTTATGGAAGGAGTGCGCAAGAAGTGGTGTTGAACACAAGAAGAGTAGTGTCGATCCTCCTACTGGTGGCTATGGTGGTGGTGCTCGGCATTGGGTTATTGGGA
>DASQVA010000367.1:0-2331 GCA_035641035.1 Rubrobacter sp.
ATAATGATCCTTCTCACTATTAGCCACCGCCCCCGGTGGTGTCAAGGAGCTCCCAAACAACATCCGGGAGCTTTCGTTATTTCGAGTATCTAGCTTATCTAAGCCGACCGAATTTGTCGTTCATCTCGGAGAAGAACTCACCGGAGGCGATGACTTCCCTCGGAGCACCGCCGTGGGCATTGTCCTACTCCTCTCCCCCGCTCGCGTCGGAAGGTTCCGAAGGGAAGGCGACTCCTGAGACTCGCTGTGGGCGCCGCACCCGTCCCCTATCTCGCTGCCTCGGTCTGCTGGTAGAGCTGCCCCTCGGGGGCCTCACAGTCCTGCGCGCCAGGCTCAACACTTGCCCGGCTCATCGCGACAATCGCGCGAGCTGCTTGCTCGCCTCGCGCAGCCACAGGACGGAGCTGGCGACGGCGGTACAGAGGAGCCAGTCGCCGAAGCTGAGGGTCACGGTTCCGAAGGCCGGCTGCATAAACGGTGCGTAGACCACGAGGAACTGCAGCAGCAGCGAGAGCGCGACGGCCCCCACAGCCACGGGTTGGTGAAGAAGTCGTGGAAGGCGCTCCGGTCGTCCGAGCGGGCGTTCGGGACGTTAAAGAGCTGGAAGAGCATCAGGGTGGTCAACGCCATGGTGCGAGCGTAGGGGAGGTCGCCGGAGCCTTCGATCAGGCCGCCCGGGAGCGAGTAGTCGAGCACGAAGAGCGTGCCTACGGCCATCATGAGGCCGACGAAGGCTATGCCGGCCCTACGAGCTTCGGTGAATAGCCTGGGGTAAGATGCGTGCATGATGGAGAGGTGGGTGAAAGTGGCCGCGGCCCCGGACGAAACAGTCGCGCTGCTGATGGACGGCGTGCTAAAGGACGCCAGCATCCCATCGCTGATCCAACGTGCGCCCGGCTTCGATGCCCCGGACTTCCTTTCTGCCGGCCCCAGGGACGTGCTAGTGCCGAGTTCGTTGGTGGAAGAAGCCAAGCAGGTGCTCGAAGACACCACGGGGCTTGGATCGTACGCGCCGTAGCGGTGCTGCGCTAGCCTACTGACTTAGGAGAATTCATATTACGGCGAGCGGTAGCACGTCGAGGGCAGCGTAATTGGGATCTCCCCACCTCTTGACGATCGTCCCCTATCGGCCTTGCCACACCGCCATCCGATGGTCTTCGCTGCTCCTCACCCGCTTGCCGACCCGCGCTTCTTCGGAGAGCATACCCGCTCCTCGCACTAAGAGGGGCCGCGGCGCCTTAGCGGCGCTGGGGCCCTGCTTTCCCTTTCCCGATCACCAATAGGCCAGAAGGGCGGCCGAGGTTCGGTATCTTCTGGCACTAAGTGTCGCGGCGCACGGAGTCCATGCATCGTGATGGCCGAGGCCGCCGAGGCTCACCATCACATGGGGGGACGGCGCCACCGAGGCAAGGTCATACTCGAGACTAGAGCGTAAACACACCTTGGTGTCTCACCTCCGCCGGAGATACAGCTTGGTCTTGAGAACTTCGGAGAACTCCGTGTAGGCGAGGTTCGCAGAATTCCTAGTTCCACGAACCCGGGTGGATAGAGGTAAGAAAGGCCGAGCTTGTTACACCCCAGCCCGAATATCCAGACCTTCCCATGTGGGGAAGGTGTACGTCGGCGGCCGGGTCGGGGTGTATGTGGTGGACGGGTTCTTGATCGAGCGCTTGCTAGAGTAGATGGAGCAGCGCGAGGCGTAGCCTACTTCCGAGAACCCTACGCGCGAACCTCCGAAAACTCCCCTTCTAAGCACTCGGTCGATTAGGGACAGAAATCCGTAGGGCTGCCCTCGATGGTCTGGCTCTACGGGCTCGCAGTCGGCGCCGGGCTGATCGTGCTAGCCTTAAGGGTGCGAGGGTTGCGAAGGCGCGAAGGCCGCAGGGTGGCCTGAACCCTAGAGGAGGCAACGAATGACCACGCAACGAGACGGCACAAACGCGCCCACAGGAGAAGACCGGCCCACCCCGAACCGGTCCGACGAACAGCGTCGCGCACCCGGGACGGGGGGACAGAGCACCATGCCGCTCAGAAGGAGTTGGCTCTGGTTCGCACTTATATTGCTCGTGAACTTCATGTTATTTAGGTTCCTCTTCCCCGGCCCTGAGGCGCCCGTGGAGGTCCCATACACGTTCTTCAAAGAGGAGGTCCGGGCGGGGAACGTCGAGGCGATCTACAGCCAGGGGGACACCGTCGAGGGTCGCTTCGAGGAGCCGGTCACCTACCCGCCCAAAGGAGAGGCAGGCTCTGAGCCCGGCTCCACGCCTTCGCGCACCTCCAAGATGTTCACCACCGTGCTCCCTTCCTTCGTAGACCCCGACTTGGAGGAGT
>DASQVA010000368.1:0-33263 GCA_035641035.1 Rubrobacter sp.
AACAGCCTCGAACGCGCAATCCTACTCAATACCTACGCTCCCTTCGTTCCATCGCGGCTCCTTCACCACGAGTGCAAGGTTCCCGACCGAAAAATACGGGACCGTCTCACTCGACTTCCGGGACGAGATGATAGGGCACAACCCCAGGGATGTAGTTGCAGTTATGTAAACTCTGCGCTAAATCTCGGTTAAATGGGTTTCAGGCTGCGGGTATCAGGTTTCAGCTCCTGGGTGGGCGGGCTAGAGGCGCTGCCGCGGCGGGAACGTCAGCGGATAGAGGGCCGAGCAGTCCGCAAGGATGGGTTAGCTACGTCGCTCTAGAGAGAGCGTTCCGAAGCGAGGTGTGCTGCTGAAGCCCGAGGCCTGAAAGCCCGATGCCTGCTCATTCCCACTCTATAGTGCCCGGGGGCTTGCTGGTGATGTCGAGGGCGACCCGGTTGACGCCTGGGACCTCGTTGATAATGCGGTTGCTGATCTTCTCGAGAAGGTCGTAGGGAAGGCGGGCCCAGTCCGCCGTCATAGCATCGTCCGAGGTGACGGCCCGAATCACGACGGGGTAAGCGTAGGTACGGGCGTCCCCCATGACCCCGACGGAGTGTATCGTTGGGAGCACGGCGAAGCTCTGCCACAGCTCGCGGTAGAGGCCGGCGGACCGGATCTCGTCCTGCAGCACCGCGTCGGCCCGGCGCAGTATCTCCAGCCTCTCGGCCGTCACGTCCCCTATCACCCGGATGGCGAGCCCAGGACCGGGAAACGGCTGGCGCCACACCATCTTCTCGGGCATGCCGAGCTCCGCTGCCACGACCCTGACCTCGTCCTTGAAAAGGTTCCTCAAGGGCTCTACCAGGTCGAGATCCATCACCTCAGGGAGGCCGCCGACGTTGTGGTGGCTCTTTATCCTGGCCGCGTCGCGGGTGCCGCTCTCTATGACGTCCGAGTAGAGGGTGCCTTGCACGAGAAACTTCGCATCCTGCAGCCTGCCAGCCTCCTCCTCGAAGGTGCGGATAAACTCCTCGCCGATGATCTTGCGCTTCGCTTCGGGGTCCGTGACGTTGGCGAGCTTGTCCAGGAACCGCCCCTTCGAGTCAACGTGGACGAGGGGCACGTCGGAGTTTTTTCCGAAAGCCTCCACGACCTGCTCCGCCTCATTGTGGCGCAGTAGACCGTGGTCCACGAAGACGCACGTCAGGTTATCGCCGATGGCCCGGTGGACGAGCATCGCGGCGGTGGCCGAGTCCACCCCGCCGGAGAGCCCGCAGATGGCCTTGTGACCCCCGACCTGCTTCCTTATCCTCTCCACCGCGTCCGTGATGATGTTGACTGGCGTCCACTCCGGCGTGCACCCGCACGCCTCGTAGAGAAAGTTCTTCAGGATCTCCATCCCGTACTCGGTGTGCCGGACCTCTGGGTGAAACTGCACCCCGTAGCGTCCCCCGCCGCGGTTGGGCTCCTCGAAGGCGATAATCGGGACGGAAGGCGTCTCAGCCGTGACCTCGAAGCCCTCGGGGACGGAGAAGACGGCGTCGCCGTGGCTCGTCCACGCCTTCTGCTCGTCAGGCGTGCCGATGAAGAGCCCGTCGTGGCCCTTCACGCGCAGGTCCGAGCGTCCGTATTCCCGGATCTGGACCGCACCCACCTCCGCGCCCTCCGCGAGCGCCATGAGTTGCATCCCGTAGCAGATGCCGAGCATCGGCGCGTCGAGGTCGAAGAACCCCTCGTCTACCCGCGGGGCGCCCTCTTGGTAGACGCTGTTCGGGCCACCGGAGAGGATGATGCCCTCGGGCTCGCGGGCCATAATCTCCTCTACGGGGGTGTCGTAGGGGATAAGCTCCGAGTAGACGCGGGCCTCGCGCACCCTGCGGGCGATGAGCTGAGCGTACTGCCCGCCGAAGTCGAGAACCAGGATCAAGGCTTACTTGCCCATCCCGACCTGCTGGGTGGCCTGTTCGGATTTGCCCTCCGTCGCCAGCGACGGCGCGTACATTACCTCGGCTTTCTGGAACTCTTTGATGTTCTGGTAGCCGGTGGTCGCCATGCTCGTCCTGAGGGCACCCATGAGGTTGCGGGTGCCGTCGTTCTCGTGGGCTGGACCGACCAGTATCTCCTTCAAGGTGCCGGTGATCCTGGTGCTGATGCGCGTGCCCCGTGGCAGGGTGGGGTGAAAGGTTGCCATACCCCACGAGTAGCCCCGACCCGGGGCCTCTTCGGCCTTGGCGAACGCGCTGCCGAGCATAACAGCGTCGGCCCCGCAGGTGATGGCCTTCGCCACGTCCCCGCCCGTGCGCATCCCGCCGTCGGCGATCACGTTGACGTACTCGCCGGTCTCGAGGTAGTGGCGCATGCGCGCCGCGGCGGCGTCGACGACGGCGGTCGCCTGCGGCACCCCCACCCCGATCACACCCCGCGTCGTGCAGATGCGTCCGGGTCCTACGCCGACGAGGACACCGATAGCCCCGGTCCGCATTAGGTGCAGCGCCGTCGAGTAGCTCGCGCAGCCACCGACCACGACGGGCACGTTCAGAGACGGGACGAACTCCATCAAATTCAAAGGCTCGACGGTTCTGGATACGTGCTCGGCTGAGACAACCGTGCCCTGGATGACGAGCACGTCGAGGCCTGCCTCTATAGCGGCCCTGTGGTAGCGCTCGACGCGCTGGGGGGTGAGCGAGGCCGCCGCTATGACGCCCTTGTCCTTTACCTCCTGGACCCGGCGGAAGATCAACTCGTCCTTTATAGGCTCCGCGTAGAGTTCCTGCATCACCCGCGTGGCCTTCTGCTCCGGTAAGCTCGCTATCTCCTCGAAGACGGGACTGGGGTCCTCGTACCTCGTCTGCAACCCCTCTAAATTCAGCACCGCGAGGCCGCCCAGGGAGCCGATGATGCCCGCCGTCACCGGGTCGACGGCCGCGTCTAGCGCGGAGGCCAGGCACGGCAGGTCGAGGCGCAACTCGCCCAAAGACCAGGAGATGTCCACGTCCTCTGGGTCGCGAGTCCTGCGGCTGGGTACTATGGCTATCTCATCCAGGCCGTAGGCCCGGCGCGCCGTCTTTCCTTTCCCGATCTCAATGTCCATGCTGTTGAATGTCTCCCTTTCTGGTAGTTCCGAGCAGACGAGACAGAGCCCACGGAGAACGCCTCCCGTGGGCTCCGATGCACTTTTCCGCTAAACGCTGCAAATCCAGCTTATGCTACACCGCGACGGCCGCCGTGGTCAAGCAAAGAGCCGGGCTCTGAACGGCTAGATTATCCCCAATAGAACCAGCACCACCACCACTAAGATGACCACCACAACGATGGTGATCAAGCTGTTGCCTCTCATCTAACGACCTCCCGTATCCGACCTCTAATCAGAGAAGCCGCGAAAGCAAAAGAAGAGCCACTATGACCAGAATTATCACCACAAGTATAGGTATCAGCCCACCCCGCACGTTTTCACCTCCCCCGTCAAGAGACTCTCCCTAAAGAACAGACGGCAGCACAAGCACGACCAGAAGCAACACCACCAGGACGGCGACCAATATGCTGAGCCCTCTACCTATAATTCCCCACCTCGCTCCTCCCGGTCACCGACTGCCGCCAATATATACCCTCTCAGACCACCGCGAAACAGTAATGATTACAAAAAGGCGGCGCCCCTCTCGGGACGCCGCGTGAAAGAGCCCCTTTGGAGCTCCTTACATCATGCCGCCCATGCCGCCACCGGGCATCGCGGGCACGTCCTCCTCGGGCTCGGCCACGATGACCTCGGTGGTCACGATTAGGCTGCCGATGGAGGCCGCATTCTGCAGGGCGCTGCGCGTGACCATCGCCGGGTCTATGATCCCGGCCGCCACCAGGTCCTCGTACTCGCCGACGAGGGCGTTGAAGCCCACGTTGCCACTCTCGCCGCGGACCTTGTCCACCACGATGGAGCCGTCAGCGCCGGCGTTGCGCGCGATCTGCCTGATCGGCTCCTCCAGCGCTCGGTGTACGATCCTAGCCCCGGTCCGCTCATCGCCGTCGAGGGTCTCGAGCAACTCGATAATCGGCTGTTGGGCGTGCAAGAGCGCGACACCGCCACCGGGGACTATGCCCTCCTCGAGGGCGGCCCGCGTCGCCGAAAGCGCGTCTTCGACGCGGTGCTTCTTCTCCTTGAGCTCCGTTTCGGTCGCGGCACCTACCTTAATGACCGCAACACCGCCGGCCAACTTGGCGAGCCGCTCCTGCAGCTTCTCGCGGTCGAAGTCCGAGTCAGTGGACTCGATCTCGCTGCGGATCTGGTTGATGCGGCCCGTGATCCTCTCGGTTTCCCCCGCGCCGTCGACGATGGTGGTGTCGTCTTTGGTGATGACGACCTTGCGCGCGCTGCCGAGCTGATTGAGCTGGGTGTTCTCCAGCTTGAGGCCGAGCTCCTCGGTGATGACCTCGGCGCCGGTCAGGATAGCGATGTCCTCAAGCATTCTCTTGCGCCGGTCACCGAAGCCGGGGGCCTTGACCGCAGCCGCGTTGAACGTGCCGCGCAACTTGTTGACGATCAGGGTGGCCAAAGCCTCACCCTCGACGTCCTCGGAGACGATAAGGAGCGGCTTGTTAGACTGCATCACCTGGTTGAGCAACGGCAACACGTCCTGCACGTTCCCAATCTTCTGATTGGCGATCAGGATGTACGGATCGTCGAGGACCGCCTCCATCCGGTCTTGGTCCGTCACGAAGTAAGGGGAGAGGTAGCCCTTGTCGAACTGCATGCCCTCGGTGAACTCGAGATCCATCCCGAAGGTCTGCGACTCCTCGACGTTGACCACCCCGTCCTTGCCGACCTTGTCGATAGCGTCGGCGATGACGTTGCCGACCTCCTCCGAGCGGGCAGAGATAGCGCCGACCCTAGCGATGTCCTCCTTGCCGGAGATCTCTGTGGACTGGCCCTTGATGGCCTCGACAGCCGCCGCGACGGCCTTGTCTACGCCACCGCGCAGGATCACGGGGTTCGCGCCCGCCGCGACGTTCTTGAGGCCCTGGCGCACGATAATCTGGGCGAGAACCGTCGCCGTGGTCGTCCCGTCACCCGCGACGTCGTTGGTCTTGGTGGCGACCTCCTTGACGAGCTGCGCGCCCTGGTTCTCGAAGATGTCCTCCAGCTCGATCTCACGGGCAATCGTTACGCCGTCGTTGGTGATCGTCGGTGAACCGAATTTCTTGTCTAGCACCACGTATTGGCCCTTGGGACCCAGCGTGATCTTAACCGCATCGGCGAGCTTGTTCACGCCCGCCTCAAGGGCCCGTCGCGCCTCGGTATTGAACCTTAGCTCTTTGTGCGCCACTGTCTAACCTCCTCTGCTAAACTACAGAATGTTCGACCATATACTTTGTCTGGCACTCTATCTGCTAAAGTGCCAACACGCAGAGTATATTCCTGGTGGGGTTACAAATCAAACGTGAGCGTTGCTAGTATTTTTCGTCCCGACAAGATACCGAGCCTGAGACGACTGCCGAAAGAACTGGGACGCGAGGAGCGGCCGTGCGCGCGTTGCGAGCGGCGGACGGAGCACATCCTGTACCGGGTCCCGAAGAAGGTACTGATGCTCTACGTCAATGAACACCCGGAGAACTTGCACGCTACGTGCGTCGCCTGCGCCCGGAGTACGATCCTTACCGGCGAGGAACGCGGGCGGATACTGGGCTCGTCCGGCAATCCGTAACCGCCTGAGATAGCTCCTCTAGCGGCGGGCCTACCCGGCCGTTGTCTCCAGAGCCACAGTGGTCTCCGGTTGGGGTTCCTCGGCCCCGTCGGAGGCGGTAGGTTCCGGCGCAGGAGACGATGGCACCTCTCCGGGTGGCGTTTGCTCTGCCGGCGGTTCCGAGGAGTCATCGGGCTCTCTACCGGTGGGTTGCTCCTCGCGGTCCCGCTTCGCAGCTTCCCTAGCTTGCTCTTTCTTGCGCTCCTAGGCTTTGCGGTCTTTCTCGGTACGGTCGGGTTTGTCCTCATTGTCGAAGTCTCGGTCGTGGTCGGGGATTAAAGCCTCTCTAACAAGTCGTGCAAGTTTGATGTAACCAGCGCCAGCTCAGGCTCGTCTAGTTCGACCGTACTGGGGGACGGACGCTTGGGAGGCAGGTTATCGGAGGCCGGAGATTCCGAGGGTTCTTGTTTGGAGGGGCCTCGTCTTGACACCGGGGTGCCGGGCCGCGCGAGCACCACTAGGACGCTCAGGGCGAACAGCAGGTAAGCCAGCCTCATGCAGCCGAAACGCGGCACAGGATTTCCTTCCTTTAGCGGAAATGCCCTCCAAAGAGTGGGTTGTACTCTCACAGATCGGCCATCAAAAAGAAGATCGTGCCGCTCGCGGCCCCTAGACGCTCCGGGCGTTGAGGGATAGGTAGTCGGGGTAGGCAACGGCCGGCGTGTGCGCGGCGGCGGCCCCGATCATGGCGGCGTTGTCCGTACAGAGATCCGGCGGCGGGATCACGAGGTCTGTGCCGAGCCTCGCGCACTCTTCTTCTAGCGTGCGACGCAACAGGGCGTTAGCGGCGACACCCCCGGCGACCACTAGCGCCGGCGCCTCGTAGAGGCCCGCCGCGCGCAGTAGCTTGCGGGAGAGCGCCTCGACCACAGCGGCCTCGTAGCCCGCGGCTAGGTGGGGCAGCTCCTCGCGGACCCGCTCCGCCTCCATCCCCTTGAGCTTGTAGAGCAGGCTCGTCTTGAGGCCGGAGAAGCTGAAATCCAGGTTCGCCCGCTCCTTCAGGCCGACGGGGAAGTCGTAACGGTCTCTGTCGCCGTTCAGCGCAGCCATCGAGATCGCCGGTCCACCGGGGAAGCCGAGGCCGAGCATCCTGGCGCCCTTGTCCAACGCCTCACCCGCGGCGTCGTCGAGGGTCTCGCCGAGGAGGCGCATCTCGCGGTCGGCGTCCACGTGGTATAGCGCGGTGTGCCCACCGGAGGCGATCAAGGCTACGAACGGCGGCTCCAGAGCCGGGTCTGCGAGGTAGGCGGCGGCGACGTGGCCTTCGAGGTGGTCAATCGGGACGAGCGGGAGCCCGCGGGCGTAGGCGATACCCTTCGCCGCCGCGACCCCGACGAGGAGTGCCCCGATGAGCCCCGGCCTTACCGTCACCGCGACGCTACTCACGTCGTCTAGGGAGATTTCGGCGTCGGCAAGTGACTTCTCTATGATCCCGTCGAGGCGTTCCAGGTGGGCGCGGGAGGCAATCTCCGGGACGACGCCGCCGTAGCGGGAGTGCTCGGTCTGGGTGTGGACGACGTTCGATAGCGCTCTGCGCCCGTCGGGCTCGACGACCGCGGCGCAGGTGTCGTCGCAGGAAGTCTCTATGGCGAGGATCATGGGTTGTTTATAGCATTCCCCCGTCCGTCGCAGCGACCGCCTGGTTACGGACCAGTCGACGACTGTCTTCTCGATCTTCTGATCGGCCGAACTTCCGTTCTTCTTTGCGACACTCGATGGATCTGATCTCTATTCACCGCCATCAGGTGTCGGGATATCCACCCGGTAGCCCGCCTTGTCCACAAGACTTTCACCCGTCTCGCTTAAGCCTCCGTGCAGGATCTTGTACACAGATCTCGGAGCATCCCTCTACTCGGGGGTTTGGTGAATAGAGCGTATGTTGTTACGCTATAATCAAGATTTGGAGAGGAGGGAGTTACTTAGGTGACCTCGCGGGCGCTAGCTGGTCTGGCTTCGACGGAAGTTCCCGGGAGCTCCCACTTTCCCATGCTCGCCAGCAGCGCGGCCGGATGGGTAGCGAAATGAGATCGTCGTGGAGGACTTCGTGCGCGGGTAGAACACGTTCAGAACCACGTAGTATGCCTAAGTGGAGTGGGACGGCGGGGAGAAGGACCTGTACGCCATGAGCTCGGACCCCCTACCAACTCCAGAACTTGTACGCCGACTCGGAAAAGGCTGCTCTCATGTCCAACTGTTCGCGCGGCTTTCGGTCATGAAGGGTGGCTTCGGGTCTTCCTGCCGGAACGCCGAAGCCACCCTTCATACTAGCGGCTTCTCGCGACCGCCTAAGGTGACGACGGCGCGCTGCGCTCGTAGGCGCCTATGTCACAGCGCGTTACCCCCTCGCCGTCCTAGGGTCGGCTCATGCCCCGCTGATCGGCGGCGGGCGGCGCGCAGCCCTCACGCACAGCGTCCACGGTCGGGCTGCCCTGCATCAGCGCGATCGTCTTCGTCACGCCGCCGTTGTACTGTACCCAATCGTGTCCGGGTCTGACGTTTTGCAGGTCGGTGGCGTCGAAGCAACAAGAAAACTCTCCTTCTCATGCCTGCTACCTTACTTCGGCGGGGCGAAGGAAGAAAGGTATGAAGCCCCCGGCCGTGTTATCACCAGGAAGCTTACACCCCGACGCGCAGTTGCGCACCCTATGTAGGGTGAGATCTGAAGATAGGGTGAGATCTGAAGAAACTCTTCAGACAAACCGCCGAGAGCACGTCGCGACGATAACCCGTAGAACATGCACCCTCAACAACCGCGCCCCGTGCGAAAAGGCGTCTGAAGTAGTCGGGGCGGACGGCTGCGACGGCTGCGTAGCCCGTGGTGGCCACCGGCCGTATATACTTGGCGTCATGCGGATGTTCTCGCTCTTGTTCGTGGCCATCGCGGTGGTGATGCTGGCAATGTTTTTGATCTACGTAATCCGGGGTCCAGTGGACCCCCTGATCGCGGGCGGCCTCTTCGTCTCTTTCCTGGCCTGCCTGGCCCCGGCACTGTTCCTGCTTAAGCCCTTCGAGCCCCCAGAGGAGCTCCGCCGTCGCAGGGAAGCCCGCAGGGAGCGCGCGGAGCGTCGCCGGTTTACCGAAGATCCTCCGAGAGATCCAGGGTCATGAGCAGCGCGTCTTCGTCGCCGTAGTAGCGGGGCCTGCGGCCGGTCTTTCTGAACCCGAGCGACTCGTAGAGGGTCAGGGCAGCGACGTTGGTCGGGCGCACCTCTAAGTGGACGCAGTGGGCCTCCGGGTAGGCGGCGAGCGTGGCGCCGATAAGGGCGCGGGCGTGGCCGCAGCGGCGGCGCTCCGGCCGGACGGCGATGGTGGTTACGTGCAGCTCGCCAAGTACGTGACGGACCCCAATGTAGCCGGAAATCCCGCCGCTCTCCCCGACGACCAGGTAGAGGGCGTGGGGGCTCTCCAACTCCCCGCGCCAGATACCGGCGCTCCATGGCCGCGGGAGACAAAGGGCTTCTACCTCCATGACCGCAGGGAGGTCGGCGGCCCGCATCCGGCGCAGCACCGCCTCCGGCTTCCTCACGGGCAGCTCCAGGGGTTGAGGTCGCGGTGAAGTTCGGCGTCCGGCTTACGAACGTAGATCGGGACGAGCTCTTCGGACGGTACGGGGGCGAGGTCGCCCGAGAGCAGGTGCCCTACCGCCGTGACCCGGTGCAGAGGCGAACCGTCAGGTGGGATGCCCCCGAGAACAGCGAGCGACCCGCGGTAGCGGACGGCACCGTCGCCGATGACGAGGGGGTCTCCTTGCACGGACAGCTCCTCGGGCCTCGAGCAGGAGATACCGGTCGTGGGCCTGCCCTCCGAGAACCCCTGGGCGAAGACCTGGCCCCTCTTAGCGTCGAGTACGGCCAGCACAACCCCTGAGCAAAAGAGCGCCGGGGCAGCGAGGGCGGCAAGGGTGGAGTTCTTAGAGAGGGCGGCGCCGGTGCCCAAGGAGAGCGCTCTAGCCGTCGCCGCCGCGATGCGGATGCCGGTGAAGGTGCCCGGCCCCACCCCGGCCAGCACACGCTCTACGGAGCTGAGGTCTTCGCCGGCGAGAGCCAGCGCGGCGTGGGCGGCGGGGAGCAGGGCCTCGGAGGCGCCGCGGGCGGCGACGGAGACCTCGGCCAAGACCTCCCGCCCGTCCTCTTCCGCGCGGGCGAGGGCGACGGTGGTCGCGGAGGTCGAGGCGTCGAGCGCCAGGATCAGCACGGCGGCAAACGCTTCGCGAGGCGCTCGACGGCAGGTCCCCGGAGGCTCACGTTGCGCGCGGTCGGGGTCTGGTGCGAGATGCAGACGGTGGTCGGATCCCGTATGACGCCGAGCGCTGGCTTGGCCCATTCGACGAAGGTCACGACGCCGGGTTCGAGGTAGTCGTCGAGCTCTAGCACGTCGCGGTCTTCGAACCCCTCCAGACGGTAGAGGTCGAGATGGTTGATCCGAACCCTGCGTCTTTTGATCAAGCCCTCGTAGCCGCGCGCGAGCTGGTACGTCGGGCTCGTCACCCGCTCCCGGACGCCGAGGGCCCGGGCGGCGGCGCGCACGAAGGTCGTCTTGCCGGCGCCGACCTCGCCGGAGAGCACGACGACGTCCCCCGGCTCCAGCACCCCTGCCACCCTGGCAGCGAGCTCTTCGAGGGCGACCTCGTTCAGGTACTCGAACTCCACGGCGGGGTCCGTCGGGGCTACCAGAGCCCCGGCTGGAGGGGCTCACGCTCGGCGGAGGAGCGGATGACGTTCAGGGTCTCGTAGGTCGAGGGGCGTTCGGTCTCCAGCAGCTCCGGCAGCCGGGAGAAGTCCGAGATGAGGAGCGCTCTCTCCGATGGGGTGTAGAGCGCCCGCGTGAGTGAAAGCGTCGGGAAGACGTAGCGCCCGTCCAGCGGGATAGCGCGCCCCCGGATGCGCGAGACGGACTCCTTCCTGCCCGTAAGGACCCGACTCGCAAGGTCCCCGAGCGCGACCACGACCTTCGGATCGACCGCCGCCAGTTGCGAGACGAGGTAAGGGCGGCACGCGCTGATCTCTGAAGGCTTCGGCGGCCGCGGCGGCGAGCCGGGAGGACGGCACTTGACAAGCGACGTCAGGTAGACCCTCTCGCGACCGAGCTCCAAGCTCTCTAGCAGCCGGTCGAGGAGCATCCCCGAGGCCCCCCGGAAAGGCTGGCCCTCTCTGTCCTCGTTAAAACCAGGGGACTCCCCCACCACTAACAGCTCGGCGGTCAGGGGACCGTCGCCGAAGACGACCTGCGTCCTGGAGTGGCACAAGCCGCACTTCGTGCAACCTATAGCCTCCTTCTGAGCCTTCGCAAAGTCCAAACGCCTAGAACTCCTCGCTCTCCGGAAGGACGGCACCGAGAACGATGTAGATCACGAGTACAGGCACGAGGCTGAAGCCTGGGATGACGACCGCCAGCACCGCCGTGGCGAGGCGCGTCAAACCGGGACTCCATCCCTGGCTGTGGGCCACGCCCGCGCATACCCCGAGCAACCAACGGTCCCTCTTCGCCCTCTTGATGCTCAAGACCCTACCTCCCTTAGCCCCACGGAGCCGCTACACCGACGGCGCGATTCTACACGAGAGCCGCCCGATTCATCCACCGGAGACGGGCTCAGAGCAGCCGCGGCAGGCGCGCGAGCGCGGTCTTCTCGTCGAGTCCGCGGGCTGTGAGCAGGCGGAGGCAGCTTGCGGCGTACCCGACGTCCGCGCCGGTCAGGGATGACGGGAGGTTTGCGGCCAGCTCCACGTAGTCCAGCTCAGGGTGGGGCCGGAGTGCGCGGCTGGCACGGAGGAACTCGATGCAGAGCTCTTCGTGGCGTTCGAGGTGCTCGGCTTTGAGGCGCGGGCCCTGCGCGGCGAGGCGGTCGGCCCAGCTCAGGATGGCTAACTCCTCCCCGAAGGGCCCGGCGGCCCGGGCGAGGCGGTTGGGCGGGTAGTCGGTGCGGGGGTTTTTCATGAAGCCTATCTTCAGGTGGAGCGCGGTCAGTGTTGCCGCGAGGTCGGTGTGTTCGGCGGAGAGGTCCAGGCGGCGGCAGATGCGGCGGACGAGGCCAGCGCCCAAAGAGTCGTGGGCGACGAAGATCACGCGCTCCTCGAACTGGCCGCGGGTCACGGGCTTGGCGACGTCGTGCAGCAGAGCGGCGAGGCGCAACTCCTCTACTCGCTCCTTCTGGATGCGGGCGCCCACCCGCCCTTTCCCGAGTTCGCGCTCAACGCCGCGAATGACCTCCAGGACATGCTCGAAGGTGTCGAGGTGGTGGTACGCGCTCGCTTCGAGGTCGCGGGCTAGAGAGAGTTCGGGGACGGCTTTCAGCAGTGCCTCTGCGTCGAGCGGGGGCTCGAGAGCCGCGCGGAGGTCCAACGGCTAGCGCCTGCGACGGGTCTTCTTGCGGCTGGTGTTCGGGTTGGGGCGGCCCCTCAGCTCGGAGGCGGGCGCGTCCGGGTCGCCTTCACCGCGGGCCGGCTCCTTCGGCGCCTTCTTACGGGTCTCTTCGATACGCCGGTTCCTGCTGCGCTCCACGAAGGCGTAGACGAGGGTGAAGACGAAGAAGAACATGACGGCGTTGACGAGCAGGCTGATGACCTGCGCCCTGTCCTGCAGCCCGAAGCTCTGCGGAAAGGCGACGCTCAACACGTAAAACAGCGTCAGGTAGACGACAATAACTATCGCCGACCGGCGGGCGGCGCTCTTCCAGTTAAGGCCCTCGAACATTCTCGTAGCTCCTCTCGACGCGGCGGGGGTTGACCCCGGTGGTGATCTCGTAGTTTATCGTGCCCGAGAGGGAACCGAGTTCCTCCGCCGGGACGCGCTCGCCGTCCTGCTCGCCGAGCAGGACGACCTCGTCCCCGACCTCAACCCCATCGTCAACCCCAAAGACCGAAGCGTCCATGGTAACCCGTCCGAGTAGGGGCCGCCTCTTGCCCGCGATCAGGGCCTCGGCCCTACCTGAGAGCGCCCGCCGATACCCCTCCGCGTACCCAACCGGCACCGTTGCCGCGAACGTCGGTGCCTGCGTCTTGAATGTCAGCCCGTAGGATACCCCGGCTCCCGGTGCGAGCCGGCGCACCCCGGCGACGTAGCTCTTGAGCGCCATCACAGGCCGCAGCCCCTCTTCTGCCGGATCCCCTCGGTCCCCGGCCGGGTGCAGCCCGTAGATCGCCACGCCGGGCCTAACGCAATCGTAGCGTGCCCTGGGATGCCAGAGGGTGGCCGCAGAGTTCGCAGCGTGTACCAGGGCTCCCCCGAAACGGTGCGCGGCGAGGATGCTCTCGAAGACCTTGATCTGACACCGTGTCGCTCCCTCGTCGGAATCGGCGGAGGCGAAGTGAGTGTAGACGCCGGTGAGCCGGGAGCCGAGTATTTTACGGGCCTCCCCCACCTCGGAGGGCTCTACGCCCCAGCGGTTCATCCCCGTGTTCACTTTGAGGTGCGCCTCGACGCCGGGAGTGGCGGCTACGCGCCTCGCGCTGAGGATGGAGTGGACCGTCACGGCGAGGCGGTGCTCTCTGGCGAGCGGTAGACGGTCCGGCGGGAGGTCCGTGAAGACTAGGATCGGAGCCTCCAGGCCGGCCTGTCGGAGCTCCGCGCCTTCTTCGACGGTGACGACGGCCAGTGAGTCTGCCCCGGCCTCGACGGCGGCGCTGGCGACGAGGACCGCGCCGTGGCCGTAGGCGTCGGCCTTGACGACGGCCATGAGGCGCGCGCCGGCGGCGCGGTACTTGAGGGCGCGTACGTTGTGGCCCACGGCGCCCAGGTCCACCTCGGCCCAGGTACGGCCCCGGGCTCGGAAGCCGGATGCCGTGCCGTCCACGGTCTAGCTCTACCGGCGGGGGTTCAGTACGTGGAGGATCAGGATATCCATGCGGGTGACGACGCCGCTTAGCGCTCCGTCTTCGGTGACCGGCAGAATCTTGACTCTCCTCTCGGCCATGATGGTCGCGGCTTCAGCGAGGTTCGTGCCGGGGGAGACCGTGATCACCTCGGTCGTCATGACCTCATCGACCGTTACCCCGGCACTCTTCAGTGCCTCCGTCCGGTACTCGTCCCAACTTCCCAGGGGGATGAAACCGCCCAGGATGTCCAAAAAGCCGGGGGCCTTTATGTCCGCATCCCGGAAGATGAGGTCACCTTCGGTGACAATCCCGGCTAACCTCCCATCCTCGACGACGGGTGCGCCGGAGACGCCGGACTCTGCGAAGAGCTTGATCGCGCCCTCCACCGTTTCGTCCGGGGCGAGCGTGGGCCACTCCTCGTGTGCGATGTCGGATACCCTCAACCCCCGTATGTCCTGCTGCTCCACTTCTACCCCCTGATCGCCTTTCCGGGTCACCCGGCGTCATTGTAAACGGAGCCGCGCCACCCGATTGCCACCGTTGGTCGCCGGCTACGGGGTCCACTCCCTCCGAACGGGTTCGATCCCGACGGCCCGGCGACCGTCGAGGTCGATATCCACTACCACACCGTTGAAGACTACGAGACCGTGTACCGCCACAGAGATTCCGCGCCGCCCCTCCCCAAGGAAGAGCCCCAGAAAATCGTCGCGGTCGAACCCGATGATGCTGTCCTTACAACCGGTCATCCCGACGTCAGTCGCGTACGCCGTCCCGCCGGGCAGGACGGACGCATCGGCGGTGGGCACGTGGGTATGGGTCCCTAGAACGGCCTGGGCCCTGCCCGCCAGGTGGTGGCCGAGTGCCTGCTTCTCGGACGTGGCCTCCGCATGGGAGTCGACTAGCACGAGGTCCGCACCCGCTTCTTCCAGCTCCGCGACTGCCCAGTCGACCGCCTCGAAGGCTGAGATTCTCGTACGCTCGATAAACACCCGTCCGAGCACGTTGACGACGCCCACCCTCACGCCGTCCGCCTCGAAGAGCCCCCAGCCCCGGCCGGGCGAGCTCCCGTCGAAGTTCGCGGGCCGCACCACCCTCTCTTCTACCTGCAGGAATTCTTCGTAGCCTTCAGCATCAAAGGCATGGTTGCCTAAGGTAAGGAAGTCCGCAACGGAGAGCAGGGCTGCACCACTCTTGGGGGTGATTCCCCTGCCGGTCGGAGCCGAGTTCTCAGCGTTGGCGACGACGACGTGAAGCCCTAACTCCTCGCGCAGCTCGGGTACGATGTCGAGAACCGCCGAGCAACCGGCAAGCCCGATAACGTCGCCGACGAAGAGCAGCCTGAAGGTCAGAGGATCTCCCCGAGAGCAAGCGGCAGGTGATCCACGAGGTCGGTTGCGACCATGCTCTCAGCCGGCCATCCGGTTTTCTCCAACCACAGTTCGGCCGCCCGGCCGTGCGTCCAGGCGCCGGCCCTCGACGCCTCGTAGATGTTCATGCCGCGAGAGAGGAGTGCCCCGATCACGCCGGAGAGCACGTCCCCCGTCCCTGCTGTAGCGAGCGCGACGTTACCCGTCGAATTGACGGCGATCTTGCTTGCCTCCACGACCAGCGTATCCGACCCCTTGAGTAAGACGCAGCAGCCTTGCTTCTCCGCAGCCCGCCGTGCCGAGCACAGCCTATGGGCTGAGACCTCCTTTGCCCCCGAGCCGAGCAGTCGCCCGAGCTCCCCGGCGTGGGGCGTAACGACCGTAGGGGCGTTCCGACGAGCGAGGGCTTCGGTACCGGCGACATTCGTGACGGCGTCGGCGTCGAGGAGCACGGGAGCCTCGACCTTACGCAGGATACCTGCGACGAGGTCGCGGCCCTCCTCCCCGGTTCCCATCCCCGGCCCGACCACGAGCGCCGAGGCCCTTTCTGCGTGGCCGAGTATCTGCTCCAAGGCGCTTGAGACCATGTATCCCTCTCTGTCCTCCGCGACGCCGTAGACGAGCGCCTCTGTAAGCGCGAGATCGACGGCTGGCGCCGAGCTCTCGGCGGTGGCGAGGAAGACTATGCCGCACCCCGTTCTTTGCGCGCCCCGGACGACCATCACGGGGGCTCCGGTCGTGGCGCGGGAGCCGGCGACGACGAGGAGGGCCCCGGCCGAGTACTTGTGGGCAGGCTCGGCGGTGCGCGGAATCCTCCCTGCTAGCGAGCGGTCATCGCTCCAGACGAGAGAAGGCGCAGCGTCAGCCTCGGGGGGGATGCCGATGTCCACGACGGCCACCTCGCCGGCATGCTCCCTACCGGGGGAGATCACGCACCCCGCCTTCGCCGCGTGCGCGCAGACCGTTAGTTCCGCTGATACCGCCACCCCTCCGACCTCACCCGTCGCGCCGTCCACCCCCGAGGGCACGTCCACGGCCAGAACGGGAGCCGCAACCCAGTTCATGCTCTCGATGAGGCCCGCCTCCTTCTCGCGCACCTCACCGGAGAAGCCTGTACCTAGCAGCGCGTCCACGACGAGGTCGGCCCGGCCCAGTTCCGAGTCGAGCGCTTCGGGGCCAACTACCCTTACGTTCAGGTTGCGCAGCGCCTGGAGGTTGGTCGCAGGGTCCCCCTCGTACTCACCCTTGGTCGCAAGTACCGTCACCTCGAGGCCTGAGCGGTGAAGCTCGCGGGCTATGACGAAGCCGTCCCCGCCGTTGTTGCCTCCGCCGCAGACGACGCAGGCGCGGCTGGGGGCGAAGCGGTCGAGGGCGAGGCGGGCCATCTCGGTACCGGCCCGCTCCATCAGGAACCCTCCTGGGATGCCGAGCTGTTGGGCCCCGTTATCCGCGCGGGACATCTCCTCAGCGGTGTAGAGCTTCACCCTGCTATCTGCTCCCGACGCACGACGCACACGGCGACGGCGGAGAGCTCGGAGTGGGTTATGGAGAGGTAGAGATCTTCTTCGCGAACGCCGACGCGGTCGGCGAACTCCTTGATCTTGCCGAAGATGCGCACGGAGGGGGCCCGCCTGTGACGCCGGATCACCTCGACGCCGTTCCACTGGATAAGGCCACACCCAAGCGCTTTGGTCACGGCCTCTTTAGCGGCCCAGCGTCCGGCGAAGTGGCGGTCGGCGAAGCGGAACTTCTCGCAGTATGCTATCTCAGCTTTGGTGAAGAGGCGCTGGCGGATCCTCGGGGTGCGTTCGAGGGCGAAGTGCATCCGCCCGACATCCACGACGTCAACCCCTATCCCCGGCACGACAAATCCCTCCATGGGTCCCATAGGCCATATGTTACGGCAGATGAGCCTCAGACAAAAGGTCTATAGTATGCGGATGGATGACCCCACCGACGCTGTCATCATCGGCAACCCCAACTCGGGGCGCGCGGGCGCCCAGGGTTATCTGGAACGCTTCGCGGGGATCTTACGCTCTGGCGGCCTTTCGGTAGCGGTCCTGAACACGGAGCGCCCGGACCACGCTACCGAGCTCGCCGCCGCGTCCGGGGACCGCCTCGTCGTGGTCGCGGGGGGCGACGGCACGCTGAACGAGGTCATAAACGGACTCTCCCCAGCGGCCACTTTGGGTGTCCTGCCGCTCGGCACGGCGAACGTGCTGGCACGCGAGCTCGGGGTGCCGCTCGACGTGGAGGAGGCATGCCGGCACATCCTGAAGAGCGCGAGCTCGCGGATTGACCTCGGCGTAGCTACGGACGCAGGAGGCGCCGAGCGCCGCTTCGCGTGCATGGCGGGCATAGGCTTCGACGCCCAGGTGGTGGACGCGGTCACACCGCGCCAGAAGCGTTACCTCCGAACGCTGGCTTTCCCGATCATGGCCTTTAAAGTGCTCTTCGGGAGCAAGCTACCCCCCGTGCGAGTATCCCACGGCGGGAAGGTGTACGTCGCGAGGTTCGCCATAGTCGCCAACGGCCACTACTACGGCGGGGACTACCGAGTCTCAGGGCCGGGCCTACTTACGAGCGGGGAGCTAGAGACCATCCTGGTCGAGCGCGTGAGCCTCCTCCTCAGGCCCGACATCTTCGCGAGCATCATGGCGAGGAGACCCTTGAACCGCGCGATGAACTCGTTCACCGCCACGGAGGTCAACGCCCGTTCTCCGGGAGCCGACGTGCCGGTGCAACTCGACGGTGAACTCTGGGGACGCCTGCCGATGTCCTTTCGCATAGAACCAGCTGCCCTGAACGTCGTCCGTTAGCGGCACCGCGCTAACCTAATGATCAGGAACCCTCGCAATCGAACACGACGGCCCTACTGAGCATCCTCTTGCTCCAACCGCTGACAACCTATTCGACCGTCACGCTCTTGGCTAGGTTGCGCGGCTTGTCCACGTCGAGACCTCGGTCTTTGGCAACGTGGTAGGCGAGCAGCTGAAGCGGCACGCTGGAGACTAACGGGGCGAGGATCTCCGGCGCTTCCGGGACCGGGAGCACGACGCGAGCTACCCGCCGGGCTTCAGTGTCTCCCTCGTGGGCGACGGCGATCACGTTCGCACCCCGCGCGACGGTCTCCTCGACGTTCGAGAGTGTTTTCTCGCGCACCGTACCCTCCCCGAGGACGGCCACGACGGGGCAGTACTCGTCCACAAGGGCTATGGGACCGTGCTTCATCTCGCCAGCCGGGTAGCCCTCGGCGGGCACGTAGGAGATCTCCTTGAGTTTCAAAGACCCCTCCAGCGCCACCGGGTACGAGACCCCGCGTCCGAGAAAGAGCGAGCACCGCGCGTCCTCGAAGAGGTCCGCGGCCTCCTTGACCCGGCTCCCGAGCAGCTCCAGCGTCTCCTCGACCTTCTCCGGTGCCCGCCGGAGGCCGCGGCCGATCTCACGCAATTCTTCCTCGGGGAGGGCACCACGAGCGGCGGCCAGCGCGAGGGCCAACAGGTCGAGGATCGCGATTTGGGCGACGAATGCCTTGGTGCTCGCTACGCAGATCTCCGGTCCCGCTTTCGTGAGCAGCACCGCGTCGGCCTCGCGCGTGATGAGGGACCCTTGCGTGTTGGTCACAGCTAGCACCTTGGCCCCGAAACCCCGCGCGGTCTGAGCGGCGGCCAGGGTATCCGTCGTCTCGCCGCTTTGGCTTACGGCCACGACCAGCGTCCGCTCGTCCCCGATGGGGTCGGCGTAGCGGTACTCGCTGGCGACCGCGACCTCGACAGGTACCCGGGCGAGCTTCTCGATAACGTACTTGCCGAGCAGGCCCGCGTGGTAGGCCGTGCCGCAGGCGATGACCAAGACCCGGTCTATCCTCGACAGGTCCAGGCCCGTCTCCGAGAGGTCAACGGCACCGTCAGCGTCGAGGCGGCCGAGGAGGGTCGCCCCAAGGGCGGCGGGCTGTTCGTAGATCTCCTTGAGCATGTAGTCCTGGTAGCCGTCAAGCTCAACGGCCTCTACACCCCAATCCACCTCGAAGTTTTCGCGCTCAACCGGCTCGCCCTCGATGGAGAAGATTTGGGCGGAGGAGGCGGTGATCTCAACGATCTCGCCGTTCTCCACGACCAGGAACTCATTCGTCTCACCGAGCAGAGCCTGCACCGAACTCGCCAGGAAGTTCTCCCCTTCTCCGAAACCTACAACCAGCGGGCTCCGGTACCTGGCGGCCACCACCGTGTCGGGCTCGAGCGCGCTTACAGCCGCGACCGCGAACGACCCTTGCAGCCTCTCGAGCGTCGCGGCGAGCGCCTCCCGCAGCGGCTCCCCCGCCTCGGCTCGCTCGGCGAGCAGGTGTGCAATCACCTCCGTGTCCGTCTCGGAGGAGAAGGCTACGCCGCGCCCTTGGAGCTCTTCCTTGAGCTCGTAGAAGTTCTCGATGATGCCGTTGTGCACGACGGCCACCGCGCCCTCGCCGCCGATGTGGGGGTGGGAGTTCGCCTCGCTCGGGCGCCCGTGCGTCGCCCAGCGGGTGTGCCCGATCCCGGCCCGCGCCCCGGAGAGATCCCCGTTGCTCCCCGTAATGGTCCTCTCCAGGTTCTTTAGCTGCCCGACCTCCCGGACCCGCTCGATCCGGCCGTCCCTCTGCAAGGCCAGACCGGCCGAGTCGTAGCCTCTGTATTCCAGATGTCTCAGGCCCTCCATAAGGACCTCGACGCACCTCTCCCTACCAACGTAACCGACTATCCCGCACACGGGCACACCTCCCTAGCTCTGTTCAAGAGCGGACCTCGAGAGAGGCAGAGAACAGAGAGAAGACAAGGCGATAGAAACCCTGCCCGGGCCTAAACGGTACTTTGTCCCCGGCGTCACCGCCGGGATTTGTCACCGCCCTTACGACCGCCCGAAGCCGAGACGTACCCGCCGAATACTCGATGAACGTCTTCCTCGTCGACTCCCGCCCCGCAAACTCGTGGCGCGAGAGTCCTGGCGCTTGTAGCTCTATATCCCTACCGCAAATCTCGACGGTCCCGCCGAGCTTACCAGTCTTTACCTGCTAACGTGGTCCCTGGCTCTCACCTCCCTCGTCTACGGCTACAGCGAACACGATGATAGAGAGCAACGAGAAGGACTGCATCGGCCATGTGGCGTATTTTTACCCTGGCGTAACCCCCTGGTGCAACCAATGTACCCGTTGCGGGACGAAAAAGAAACCCGGGCGCTAGAAAAAACCGAGGTCCACGATGCCGGATAGGCTGAGCAACAATATGAGGATCGGTTGGTGGACCAGGTAGATTAACAGAGAGTTCCTACCTAGGGGCAAGAGTGGTCGCGCTACCACCGGCGTCTTCTGCGGAAGTATCCCTGGCTGCGTACCACCGCCGTACACAATGTCCCCGAAGCCCAACCCGATCAGAACGACCCCAAACCAGGGCAGCAGGGGTCTGTAGTCCGGCATCATCCACCCCTCAGGCACGACCCCGAACGGCAACATCCATGGGCTCCCAGATGGGTCCTGTGTCATGACGTACATCCCGACGACTAAGACGAGGATGCCAAGCAAGAAGTTAGTAAATCTGAGGCTCAGGAACGGGTAGGCGAGGACGATGGAGACCCCGATCAGGTGCAGTATGCCGAACGCCACGAGCCCCATCCCGAAGAGGAGGAACACAACGGTCAACGCCATCCCGTATCCGAAGATCCTCAAGCCCCGTAACAGGTATTTGCCGAAGCGGTCCCCCCTGCTCCTCACGTGGCTGATGGCGAGCGAGACCCCAACGAGGAACAGGAATAGGCTCGCGGTGGCGTCCGCGAAGCGTGCCCAGAAGCCGGAGGTGGCCTCGATGCTGTAGCCACCGAAGGTGCTAAGGTCGTAGGTGAGGTGGTAGATGACCATCATTATGATGGCGACACCCCGGGCAGCGTCCACCTCCCAGAACCTATCCGTTCTCCCGGTCGCGCCACGCTCCGTGCCCGGCTCCTCTCCGCTCTTCCGGGATCATATCCTAGCCCAGTCTCCCGTGAGCCCCAACCCATCGGGTAGGATTGGGGAGTGGAGAGGAGAGATTTCACCATCCGTCCCGGACGTCGGGAAGACGCGACCGAGGCGGCGCGGCTGTGGATGCGGAGCGCTGAGGAGCACACCACCCACGACCGCGTCTACACGACCGCCCCCGGCGCGGAGAAGACCATGCGCCGCTTCCTCGCCGATCTGGCGAGCAGCGGTCACTCTTTCCTCTTTGTGGCGGTAGTCAGGGACCGGACGGTGGGCTTTATCTCAGGCGAGCTGCGGGAGGGATCCCCGACCTTCCTCCCGAAGACTTGGGCCTCGGTGGACGACGTGTTCGTCGAGCCCGACCATCGCAACCTCGGTGTGGGCCGGGCCCTGCTGAAGAGCGTCGAGGCGTGGGCGAAGGAGAGGGGCGCCAACGGCGTCTCGCTTCAGGTCGCCGCCGCCAACGCCCGGGGTCGCAAGTTCTACACGGACCTGGGGTTCCGTGAGATCTCGGTCTACGAGGTGTTGGAGTTTAAATAGATATCAGCTTCACCTTCTTCTGGGCTGATCGATGATGAACAGAGACTTCGAGAGCACCCGCACCTTGCGTACTGGCTCGTAGCCGAGCGCAGTGTAGAACAACTCCGCCCCGTCTACCTCGACCTGCGCTTCGACGTAAGAGATGCCACGCACCGCGCAGCGTTCGTCTATCGCCTCGAGCAGCGCGCGGCCGACACCCTCGCGTCTGGCTTCAGAGCAGACATAGAGGTCCTCTATGCTGGCGAATGGCCCGCCCAGGGAGACGCTGAGGCGGTAGGCTAGGACGGCGACGCCGACCACGTGGTTTTGCTTGCGGGCGGCCAGTACCTCCAGCTCCCCCGCCTCGACGGCCCTGCGGAACCGTTCGGCGAACGCTCCAGGCACGGGTTCGCCATCTCTGAGGGCTTCTTCGAGTAGCGCCACCGGTTCGACGAGTTCAGTTCCGGAGACCGGCGCGACCTCGACGAGTGTCAACGCTGGCGGGTGCCGGCGGTGATCCCGACCGCGGCTGGGACGGTCCCTGTTATCTCCTCGTGCCCAACGTAGAGGTGGGTGCAACATTCTGAGAACCGAATACCCCGCATATCTTCACGTCCTCCTTGTCCGTCTCCACGCATAGATCAAGGTCTTTGTAGTAGTCCCGGCGCATATCCCCAGTCTGTCCCACGAACGCGAGTATCGGGTTACGCAGCATGAGCCGCAGTTTCTCTACCCGCTTCGAGGTGTTCTGTAAGGCCGCTATTTGCCCCTCTGCGGCCCTGCGGCGATTATCCAGCCCCTCGAATGTATCTCTAGCTCATCAAGGCTTATCAGGTCTCTCGCGGCCATCGTCTGAAACTTCGTCCGCTGTCTCGCCACGTCCTCTAGGATAGCGTGCGCGGCTTTGATCTCTACGTCCGGTGATATCTCCCTGTCGATGAGAGTTTGAATCTGCGCCTTCAAATCCTGCGGCTGCACATTGCGAAGGGCCCAATATACCTCGTGCTCCAGGTTGTCCGCACGCGTCCACTTGCCATACTCGCACCCGTCGCGCACGTATCGAGAGCAGACGTAATACGGGTAGCTGTGGCCACTCCTATGGGTTACCCGCGCCACCAACTTGCACCTGCATTTGCAGAACACGTACCCGGACAACTCCCAGAAGCGGTTATCTGCGCGTGGTGCCCGCTCCCCCTTCAAGTTCGCCCGCGCCCTCTCCACGTGCTCACGAGGAACCCCGGCGTCGGGCACTGGCACAGCTATCCACTCGGAGCGCGGCTTCTCCTTCCCTTTGCGGCGTTTGTTGCCGGTACCGCTCGTGTGGTAGCGATTGTATCAGGAAACCCCGTAGCTCTTGTCAGGGTCCAGTCTCGCAGCCACGCTGTCAGAAACGAGGTTTCTGATCTCCTCGTGGCTGTGGCTGAGATATTCGTCCCGCTTGATAATTCGACGCAGCGTGTTCGGGATCCAGAACCTAGATGGCCCTTTGTAGGTGCTGCCTGGAGTAAGGATACCTTCACTCTCGAAGGTCTTTTTGATTCTCCACAGGCTCTCTCCCGACGCGGACAGTTCGAAGATACGGCGCACGAGCACCATAGCAGCCTTATCCACCCGGTACGCGTCTCCCGCGTACTCGTAGCCTAGCGGTGGCCTTCCTGCGGGTACGATCTTCCCCTCACGAGCACGCTGTCTCTTACCACGCTGCATACGCTCGGCTATCTTCGACCGCTCGCCCTTCGCCATCCACCCCTTGATGAACTTGAGTAACTGCCCCTCGTGGCTGTCGTCTCCCCAATCATCGAGGCCCATCCACTTGCAGCCGCGCCTCTCGGCCTCCAGGTCTAGCACTGAGCGGTCTCCCGGCTCGCGTGTGATCCTGTCCGCATCCTGTGCGAGCACGATATCCACGCCACCCGCAGCAACGAGGCTGCGCACCCTATCTATGCCGGGACGTTCCAGGTACCCGCCGCTGTGTCCGGGATCTTCTATCTCCGCCACAATCTCGTAACCGCGCTCTTTGGCGTGTTCCCGAAGTGCTCGCATCTGGTCCGCCAGCGAGTACCCTGCGACCTGCTCTTTCGTGGAGACGCGGGTGTAAAGTGCTGCCCTCATCCGGACTTGCTCGCCTTCATGCTGGCCGCGAACACCGCCACGCTATCAGGATCGTATAGCCACCCCGCGCCGGTCTTCACTGCACGGATCTTTCTCTCCTTTGCGAGACTGATAATGTACTGACGACTGTATCCCAATTTATCAGCGACTTGCCCCGTCCCCATCCATCGTTCTAATTCCCTTATACTCGGCATTTATATAATCCTCTCTTCTACAGTTTCGTCGTGTGAACAGTCTAGTATTTTTATTTACGTATGTAAACAAATGCGGTATAATAAATGGGTGATGAAAGCGGCTCGGCGAGTGCGCTAATACTCCCGAGCCAGGCCCACAGGAGACGTGATCCACTGTGGACAATCCTAGTCTAATGAGGATGCGGCGCAGGGGCGAGCTCGAACACGTCGGCAAGATAGTCCCCCGCACTGATAGTGGCATACTCTACGCCCAGTACATGGAGGTGCTGAGGACCGAGGAACGGAAGATGGGGCGGCGACTTCTACCCTCCGAGTTGGATCGCTTTGCTCGAGAGTATCACGCTCCCGAGTATGGGGCGGAGGTTCGCAGGCTGATGGTGCTCGGGGTCGAGGAGCCGGACGAAGAGGAGTAGTAACTAGAGTTGGGTGCGGCCGAGACGCAAGCCGGAGCTCACCAACTTTACTTCGAAGTATAAGCATACATCGCTTCAACACCACGTCCCTCGGCTACCATCAGCGGGGAGCGTCCTCTTTGTGCGCACCACCAGAGGGCATCAGGAGCCCTACTACGGCTTTGGCAGATCGAGGGTGGTACCGTGGAATGGGTTGTGAGCATGGGCCGTTCTCGTGGCTAATCCTTTCTTAGCGAACAGAAATTCCAGACACCGGGGGTCTTATATAGGACAGAGGACGCGCGCTCTGGGTGAAGGTCGCTAAGTCGTTTAACTCCTGTCTACGTTATCGAGATCGAACGCCTTCCAGATAGCGGGCCAATCCTCCTTTAATCTGCGTTTGCCATGATCATTCGCTGCGCGATAATCGGGTAGACCGGAGGAATCTTTCTCGAAACACTCGCGATAGGTGCTAAGGTGCTCCCGGTTGCCGAACTTAATGAACTCGCTTAAGTCTGAGATAACGTACGTGTCCAGGCCGCTATAGTATTCGTACTGCTCCCAAAAAGTGGCCTCCCCGGCCCGGAACGTACGAGTGTGACTCCATTCGATCTCGGTAGCTCCTGATTGCCGCTCGGAGTCGCTCCGAGGACACCCCGACGAATTCCTCTACCAGCGCGCGGACGGTCTCGTATTCTTCCAACGTAGCGACAATCCGTCCTCGCTCATCCCTCTCCCGGTTGGCCTGATGGAGCGCGGCATGGGCGCAGATCAGGTTGCGTACCCTTGGGGCTTCCCGGCGCATACGGACTGACGAGCTTGGTAGCAACTTGCCAAGAGCAGGGCCGAAAGGGAGCACGACGCGGTTGTCCTGGCCCGCTAGCCAGGTAAACAGAGCCTGCACGGGGTCTAAGTCCACGGGGGGGCGATCGTCGGCAAAGACGCGCTCTAGGATCTGCTGCGTCTGGTCGCGGCTGTCGTCCGGAGTCAGCTCGAAGACGCGATTGTTGAGTTCGTAGTCAGTCTTTACCCTGGTGATGGTCCACACGTTCATGGGACCGTCCACCTCTACGAGTTTCGGGCGCACGCCTTTGTTGGTGCTCTCCGCGATTTGGCGTCGGATGCAGCCCTCGCTCATGCCCTGCTTGACCATCACTAATGCGTCAGAACCCGGCCTACCGATCCCGCCAAGCTCGTAGATTACGAGGACTTTGTGTTTGAGCGCGTCCTTACCCATGTACGCGAGCGCCTTATCGCTCACGGACTGAAGCTCCACGACCATGTGCTTAGGCAGTGCCTTGACGACGCGCTTTATGACCTCCGACTGTCCAACGGAGCTCGTGCCCTTGACGATGGCGCTGATGGGCTCCCCCCTGAGCAGAGATACGGCGGCGAGCGTCAGAATACCCACGTTGGTCTTCTCCCCAACGAGCCCATCGTCCTTCAGCAGCGCCTGAATGCGGGGCAGGATGTTCCCGTCGGTCGCAAGGCTCTCGCAAACTGACGCCTCTAGAGCTTTGCTTGTGCGCTCCTGGCGCTCCTCTTCTTCCTTCTCCTCCGGCGTGAGGGTCCGGTCCCATCCCCAGTACTCCATGATCTTGTCGGTCATCCCGGGTATCAGTTGGCCGAGCGCGTTACCCCCAGTAGCGGGTTGGTCGGCAGCTATCTTCTTCTTCGTGTCGGTGATGATCGCCCATAAGTCCCGGTCGGCATCATTCGCCGGACTGTTGAGCTCCCACGCCGCCCAGAGCACTTCGAAGGTCTCCTGTTCGGTGAGACCCTTCCGCAACAAAAACCCCGAATAGGCCATAGCTAGCTCGTGCCGACCGCCTGCGGGTAGGTGACGGGCAATCAGCGCCGAGGTTGCGGCCTTGTAGATGTTCTCTTCATGGGGGAGGGAAAGCGGACGAACATCCCGCATCACTTCTATAGATTCCCCGGTATCGGGGTGAATGGAGCCTGCCCACATGGTCTGCTTGCCTGTGTGCCGGACTTCTAAGAGTACATCCCCGGTAAGGTCTGTAAAGGTACGATTCGGGGTAGTGCCCTCGTATAGATAGCGTCTGATCTTCCCGCCCCGTCCCGCCGCCAGCGTCTCGGTCGGCAGGAACACGCGCCCGGTGTATTGAGCCTCCGGCGAATCCATGTCCACGTCCACAAGCCCGGCATGCTCCAATAGCAACCCGATGTTGTCGTTTTCCGGTATCTGATCGAGTTTGACCGGGTTCTTCGGCCAGTCGGGAAGGTATGCGACCTTGCCTTTGAGTGGGGTGTAACAGCGTTCCTGTAGTATATGCTTGGTATTCATTCATCCTCCATTCTTGAGGCCCTCCACCGATCGCCAACCTAGGGGGATGGTCTCTCTTACTTGGTCAACCTTTGCAGAAGTTCGGGCGGCAACTCGCTCCGTTTCAGGGTTACTGTCGGCTCACTGGGGGTCTGCAAGTCGCTCACGCCGCATAACAGAACAGCCGCTATCCTCTCCGCCGTCCTCTTGGGCACGCTCAACCCGTTCTCGATCTTTGCGATGCGCGGCTGATCGGTGTGTAAGCGAGCGGCGAGTTCCCGTTGCGCGAGCCCCCTCGATTTGCGCACGTCTCGTAACTTGGACAAGTTCAAAGCTATGGCTCCTTTCAATGGCCCTACCTATAACAATGAATGGGTGCTCCACCCGAGAATGAACCTATGGTTAAGGTGTAGTCTTGGCCTGGGTCGCCCTTGTACCTGCTATGTATTTTGCAGCATAGGGCCCGTGTTGATACACCAGATACGAATGTACGCGAAGCTGTGGATAACTCGCACTTCCAAATCCACTTTTACCGGCACGCCCGTCACGATGAACGCTCGGGGCGCACCACTTTCCTCCCATGACCGCCCGGCCGTTGATCCGTCCGGACATTGCTAGTAGCATAAAGCATCATATCTACAGAAGGAGGGGAAATGAGGTTCGATCACTTCCGAGCGCAACCTGTGGCGGGGTCGGCTTCTAGCATGGATCGTCGGAGCTTCCTGAGGTTAGGTGGTACCGGACTCGCTGGCGCCGTCTTGCTCGGGACAACGGCCGGCGGGGTGCTGGCCCGGACGAGTTCATCGCTGAAGGCCGAGTTCAAGGCCGCAGCCAGAAAGACCGGGGTTCCGATCGAGTTGCTCCTAGCGATGGGTTACGTCAACACCCTGTGGGAGATGCCCCCCCCCGCCGCTAGCGAATACAAGGAAGGCGACCTTCACGGCCGCGGCGCCTACGGTATCATGCAGCTCCTGCAGAAGCCTTCGAGGAACACCCTGGGCAAGGCCGCAAGCCTGACGGGCCTTTCTGAAAAGAAGCTGAAGAACGACCGGGCGGCGAACGTGTGGGGCGGCGGCGCGGTGCTCGCGGCCACTGCGGGCAAGAGCAAACCGAAGGATCTCAACGGCTGGCAAGAGGCGGTGGCCGAATATGGCGGTACTGAACTCTACGCTGTCGAGGTCTACGAGACGCTAAAAGTCGGGGCGACGTTGTCCATCTCGACCGGGGAACGGCTGGAGCTGGCACCACAGGTGGGCGTGCGCGTACCCCAGGTCCTGACCACTCGGACCAGCGGCGCCGCCGACTACGCGAGGGCCTCCTGGAGGCCAGCTTATTATGGGAACTACACCAGCGCAAACCGCGATCCTGCGAGGATTGACCAGATAGTTCTCCACGTAGCCCAGGGCTCCTATTCGGGTACCATAAATTGGTTCCAAGACTCCGAGGCCAGCGCCTCCTCCCACTACGTCGTGAGCCCGAGTGGGTTGGTGGCCCAATGCGTGCTCGCTGAGGACATCGCCTGGCATGCCGGTTGGTGGAAGACTAACACGAGGAGCATAGGAATAGAGCACGCGGGCTACGTAGACAACCCCAATAGCTTCACGCCCGAGATGTACCGCGCCTCGGCGCAGCTCTCCGCCTACCTTTGCAGGCGTTTTGGCATTCCCGTGGACCATCGGCACATCATTGGCCACGACCAGGTGCCGGGATGCTCTGGTGAGGGCGGCGGCGCAGACTGCCATACCGACCCGGGATCCCACTGGGACTGGACGAGGTACCTACCCCTGGTCAGGCGCTACATGGAAGCGCGACCGGATGAGGCGGATAGTGACCCCGAGATAATTCCCCCTGATGACCCCGAGATAATTCCCCCTGAAAGTGACCCACTTCCGCCTGAAAGTGACCCAATCCCACCTGAAAGTGACCCAGAAACAATTCCCCCTCCTTAGACCCTCCCTGGCCTGGTTCGATCACCTACTTCCGCATAGGCGCGCTCACGGACCGCTTTACTCGGGCGTAAGCCGAACGGAATACAGAGCGGCGACTTCGACCTGGCTACCGCGCGTCTGCTCCAGCAGGTGCCGTGGCTATCAGGGTTGGCCGCCAGTTTATCCTTGCGAACGGAGATATTATTACGGCGTTCGGATATATGATCCAAACGCTACTGAGCTGTTCTGCAGGGTAGATTCGGCCTTGTAGGAGCAACCGGCGAATCTGACTATCTGACACGCTGCCGTGCTTCTCGGCAACTTCGCGTGCTGTAAACCTTCACAACATTTCCCTATAATTGCCCCATGACGCGATGAAAACCGTTCTGACGTGGGGCTGTGTTCGTCTCTTAGGGTTACGGCGTAATAGCCGGCCCCGCCCGTAGAAATGCGTACGAATTAGCCCGCCCCCGACTCATCCTACATAAGGATGAACAGAGACGGGCCGGTGGTGCAAACTTTTATCTGTGCTCAGTCGAGCAGAGTTAATTCATACCAGCTGTGCTCATCTTGTGAGGGATGAGATGGTCTCCGAAGCACGAAGGCAAGCCTTGACGACCCGCTGTATCCCCTCTTCGGTTCCCAATTCGTTGCACACGTCGAGGTGGGTGCACAGTCGCACGAACCCGGGCTTGCCTGGGGTGCCGAGCACGCCTTCGCGGGCGAGGATCTGCAGGAATTCTTGGGACCTAACTACCTCGACGAGCACGAGGTTGGTCTCCGGGGGCTCGACGGCGTAGCCGGCCTCTCTGAGTCCGTCGGCAAGCCAGCGAGCGCGCTCGTGGTCCTCTACGAGCCTCTCCACGTGGTGCTCGAAGGCGTAGAGGGCGGCGGCGGCGATCACACCCGCTTGCCGCATCCCGCCGCCGAACGCCTTACGGACTCTTCTGGCCTCGGCGATGGATTCCTCGTCTCCCGCGAGCAGCGATCCCACCGGCGCTCCGAGCCCCTTGGAGGAGCATACGGAGACCGTGTCGGCATGCTCACACCACTCGTGGGCAGGGATGCCGGTGGCGGCCTGGGCGTTGAAGAGCCGGGCGCCGTCGAGGTGGACTTTCAGGCCGAGCTCCCTCGCCGCGCCGGCGACCGCGGAGAAGTCCTCCAGCGGGTAGACGGTGCCTCCAGCGGTGTTGTGGGTGTTCTCCAGGCACAGCAGCCTCGAGCGCGGGAAGTGGATGTTCTCGAACCGGACGGCCGCGCGGAGGGTCTCTGGATCTATGATACCCTTCTCGCCGGAGAGGGTGTGAAGCTGGACGCTAGACAGGATAGCCGGGGCACCAACCTCGTAGATGAAGATGTGGGCGCCCTCGTGCAGGAGCACCTCGTCCCCGCGGCCCGTGCTGACATGAACCCCGATCTGATTAGTCATTGTGCCAGACGGCGCGTATAGGGCGGCCTCCTTGCCGAGCAGCTCAGCCACATACTCCTCAAGCCGGTTGACCGTCGGATCCTCCCCGAAAACGTCATCCCCGACCGGCGCCTCCAGCATTGCCCGCCGCATCCCCTCTGTCGGCCGGGTAACGGTATCGCTGCGAAGATCTATCAAAAATTACCTCCATCGCAGGTCTCTTGCGTACCGAGTACCATTCGTGAGGTGACGAAGTGGATTTTCGCCACTTCAGCAAGCCCCTCTTCACCAAATTCCTCGACCACCCGCCGGGCCGCTCCCAGGACGTGCGTGGCACCAAGCGGCAGCCTGAATCCGACCTGCTCGGAGAGCCGGTCCACCTCCTCCAACTGCCGCGCCCGCGCCACGATGGACGCCGCCGCGACCGCCGCGTCGTTCTCGGCCCGGGTCCGCACCTCGAGCCTCACCCCCTCCGGCACGAAAGGCTCCAGGTATGAGCGAGCCGCCCGGGCGAATTCGTCCACTACCATCACCTCTACCTCCTCTTTAAGTTCGCCCATGATCTGGGCGTCTATCTCGCCGAGCAGCTTGTTGACGTTGCCGGCCGCGCTGCGCCACGCTTCGTACTCCTTCGGTGGGAGCGACACGACGCGCGCGTTATGCGATCCGACGGCGTCGAGGATGTGCTCTGCTATCCCACCGATGCCCACGACACCGATGGTCTTCGAGTCTCGAACCCCTATCTCTTGCAGATCTCTCGCGATTTCCTCACCCGGGATCCGGACGCCGGCCACCACCAGCGGACCAAAATAGTCCCCCTTGCCGGCCTCATCGATGCCGACCCTGGGCGTACCGTCTAGGGCGGGGCCCCCTCCACCACGAACACGCCCGCCGGAAGCGCGTTCGCCGGTTTTGCTCTGCGAAGTCCTCCATCCTTCGAGGAGATTCCGTAACCCTGAAACTCTACCTCCGGTAGATATTTTACCCGTGCGATACACGTTTAGCTTCGCGGTCTCTGTGCCGCGAGCGAGGTCGTATTGGGTACCGTAATCTATCGGCCGGCTGGCGCCAAGTTCTATACCCTCCCTGTCGAGGAGCCGGCGCAGTCCTTGCGGGACACCTTCGCGGGGAGCGGGGCTCACCGGACCTTGAAACCTTCCAGGTCCCCGCGGGCCTCTTCGAAGACCGTGTCCACCCTCTCTACCGAGGCTTGTGCCGGGCCCTGCTTGCACCAGTCGACCATCCTCCTCACGTTCCGGGTGGATCCTTCGAAGAGGACCTCGACCCGACCGTCGGGTAGGTTCTTCACCCAGCCGGCCAGGTCGAACCCTTCGGCCCTCTTGCGGGCCGAGTCGCGAAAGAACACCCCCTGTACCCGGCCCGAGATACAGACGCGCGCGCGTCTTGTTGCATGGTCGTCGCCGTTCACCTGTACACCTCCGTAGGGGTCTGGACCTTTCGCGGTAAGTTTATCCCGTATTTTGGGCACGCTTACCCGGTATGCTAGCCTAGAGCGGCCATGGAAGCAGAAGAGCGGGCGATTACCGGGGCGCCGGGCGGAAAGGGCGGGGGTGGTCCTGAGAGGACTCTCCTGACGCTTGTCGTGCCGACCCGCAACGAGGCGGAGAACGTCCCGGGGCTGGTGCGGGAGCTGCGCGAGAGCTTGTCGGGCGTAGATTACCGGGTGGTCTTCGTGGACGACTCGACAGACGAGACGCCGGGGATGATCCGGGCCCTTGCCGACGAGGACGAACAAATATTTCTAGTGCACCGGGAGTGGAAGGAGCGAGACGGCGGCCTCTCTACGGCGGTGACAACGGGGATGGAGCTCTTCTCCGGCGCCAGCGAGTACACCTGCGTCATGGACGCGGATCTGCAGCACCCGCCGGAGAAGGTGCGCGAGATGCTTGAGATCGCGCACCGCTCCGACGCCGACGTCGTGGTGGCGAGCCGCTACGCGCCAGGGGGCAGCTACGAAGGGCTCTTCGGCCGGATGCGGCGGACCGTCTCGGTGGGAAGCAAGTATCTGGCCCAGATCGTCTTCAAGGAGGCGCGCAAGACCAGCGACCCGCTGACGGGGTTCTTCCTAGCGCGCAACGAGGCCATCTCCGGCATCCAGTTTAGGCCCATGGGGTTCAAGATACTGCTTGAGATACTCGTCTGCGCCCCGGAGCTCAAGGTGGTCGAGACGCCGTTCGACTTCAGGACCCGAAACGCTGGGGTCTCGAAGGCGAGCATGCGCCAGGGCCTCGATTATTTGACACACTTAATGAGCTTGTTCTGGTACGTGCCCTCGGCAGGACGCTTCTGGAAGTTCGCGGTTGTCGGGGCTTCGGGTGTGTTGGTCAACATGGTCACCCTCGTGGTGCTCGCCGAGTACTTCGACGCCCACAAGGTCATAGCCTGGATGTTCGCCGTCGGGCTCTCTATCCTGAGCAACTTCCTGCTGAACAACGCTTTCACGTGGCGGGACATCCGGCACTCGAGCAGGATCCATTTCTTCCTGCGTGGTGCCCTGGCCTACCCGGTCGCCGTCATGGGCATCGGGGCGAACTTCGCCGTCTGGTACCCACTCGTAAAATACGTCTCAGACGACTTCCCATACTATGCGATCTTCAACCTTCTCGGCATAGTCGCCGGCACGAGCGTGAACTTTATCCTCTCCTCGAAGCTAATCTTCCGTCCATCGGTGCCAAAAAACCTCGACCCGGGAGCCTCCAGAGAGCAGGTAGCTGAAGGCATTCGGCGCGAGCTTAAGGCGGATCGAGTCGCCCTGATCCGGGTCCCAGACCTCGCCCTCTTGGGCCGACATTCCCACTACGAGCTCTCCACCTCGGACCGCGGCGTGATCGAGCTGGTCACCAAAACCACCCAGCCCACCCTCACCGTTACCGGCCCCCGCCGGCTTCCCCAGGCCCGCACCAACGCCCGCTGGATGAACTCCCTCGCCATCCCGATCCTCCGCAACGAACGTGCCGTTGGCGTCGTCTACGCTACCCGCAACTCCACCGAACCCTTCACTGAAGAAGACCTCCACTGGCTAACGGCCTATACCAGCACGGCCAGCCCAATCTTCGACTAAACTTCAGCAAGAATCGATGGCAGCAACCGCTCCATGTAGATACCTCCCACTCCTGTCAAAACGCCGATCTAGGCGATCTAGGATGAAGAGGGCCCAACAGGCCAGAAGCTGACCTATGACCTGAAACCTAAACAAAAGCGTCCCGGCAGCGCTGCCGGGACGCCCAATCAGCCCCTCCCCAAAAGGGGCCTGTTGAGCCGAACCCCACCACCCCTCCCCGTCGATGAGGCCCGTAACGGTTCCCATGCCTGAACCCTAGCTTTGAAGCAAGCCACGGGTCCTCGGGAACTGCTTGCGGGAAAAGTTAGCACTCCGCCAGCCACCCTGCAACTCTCGAAAATCCTTATACCTAAGCCGGCAACAGTCTTCGATCGAATAACAGCACGACATATCCTTCACTTCTCTACACCGAGTACAATATGTTGAGCTTAAACCAAACGATACTATGGTACGAAACTTCCGTGAA
>DASQVA010000369.1:0-4602 GCA_035641035.1 Rubrobacter sp.
CCGTAGGAGGCAAGATCTGAAAGAGGGCCGAGTCATAACTCGGCTCCCACTCGGAGCTAACATCGGTGAGCTCGACAAGTTCGAGCGGGGCGGCAAGTACCCACTGGCAGCGGACGCCAAACGCTTTCCGAGCACGAGGGACGATTTGGTTTCGCTCGTTGGAGACTTCCTTAGGAGGAAAAGAAGGAGGGGTTTGCATATTCGAGAACTACCTCGCCCGCCGCACCGACCCAGTGCTGTCACGCGCCCGATCTCGCGTACTCTTTTACGGAGATGAGGTCTACCATGTGCTCGCTGAGGAAGATGCGAAGCCAGAGCTAATCAAGGCCACCATCGCCGAAGCTGAAACCCTCCCAATCGTTATCGGCGCCTTATCGATTCTGCCTCAGGACTCGCGTATCTACTCCGCACAACGCGAACTGGCCGGGGAAGAGTTACGCTCACTCGCTGATAGAGCAGAAAAGACCATTGTCGGGGCGTACGACGGCGAAGGTTACCTCATATGGGAAAGCCGTAGGTTTCAGACACTATCCTGAGCCGGGGTTCTGAGGAAGCCAGCCCAACATGACAGAACTGAACTTCCGAGAATTAGATTTCTAGGCACCTCGGTGAATAGAGGTTTCACCGGCCCCATGCCCACCACACTCCATCACGGGGACGCTAAGATAAATAGCCGAGAGGCAGCACGCGAAGGAACGACTATGTGCTGTGACCGCGGCGAGGTGCAACGATCGATACTCCCAAGGAGCTAAGGAGAAGACTCATGGCGCAGCAAGACGTAACGAAGCAACAACCTATCGGCTATTGGCTCAAGCGCGCAGACGCGGTCATCACCGAGCACGTCGATCGGGTACTCAGCGACAACGGCTTCACGCGTTTCCGCTGGCAGGTGCTCAACATCGTTTACCAGGCGGGCACCATCACGAGAGGCGGCGTCTTCGACACTATGCAGACCTTCATCGACGCACGCCAGTTGGACGAGACCATCGACGGTTTCATCAAAGAAGGGTGGCTGGTAAAGCGTGGTGAGGGCGACGCTGCGCAACTTATGCTCACCGACGTGGGCAAGGCCCAACGTGAAACCGCCTTCAAGCTGCAGAGCGAGGTGAGAAGACGAGCGATGCAAGGCATCAGCGAACAAGAGTACGCGACGGTCGTCGACGTGCTGGAGCGCATGGTAAAGAATTTGGAATGAGCTACGGAACAGTAGCTCGCGGCGAAGCGCATGCATAGGGCGACCAAAATAACGGTTAGAGCTGGCGTGACGCCACACTTCCGAGAATTCTACTTCCAGGCACTTGGGTGAATAAGCTCCAGTAAGCCTCGTCAGCAGGTTAGGGTCAATACGCTGTCTTGGGCCTCATAGCGTGCCGTAGGGTGCCGATCTTCGCTCCCACCTTTGTGGTAGTTCGATCGTTATGACGAACGCTGTAGGAGGTGAGGCTAGGTGCCGTCGCGCCTTCGGTCTGCCAGGCGAGCTTCTATCATTTTCGCCCTCAGGTGGTTCACCAACTCCCGTACACGAGGGTTTTCGATCGGGTCCGTCAATCGCGCCTCGTGGCTGCGGTTTGGGGTGGTAACAGAGATGGTGTACTGCTGGTAATCGGCAGCGCCAGGCGGAGGGGCGGAGGTAGCGGGCAGCTCAAAGAACTCCGCTACCTCGATTAGCCGCTCCAGTTCGTTGGCCTGCTCTGCCGGCAACTCGTGGGTGTCGATGGTTACTGGCTCACTCAGACCGGGAAGGTGGGCGATGCCACCTTCCGTTTTGAATTGAATGCGCATGGTAGCCAGAAGGCTACTACGGAAGGCGGCCTCTTGGCTACTGCGAGATCTCGATCCCCACCCCCGCCCAGGCGTTCTTGACGGTCTCTGCTTCATCTCCTCCCGGGAACAGATTCCAGGCGTTGATGTACGTTAACAGGGCGAATTCCTCGAACCTAGCCCTGATACTCAGCCGATTGTCGCGCAGCGCCGCGTACCAAATGCGGGCGGCCTTGTCCCCGGCGAAGCCGCCGATGCCGGTGGCGACAAGGTAGAAGGCCCTGTTGGGAATGCCGGAATTGATATGCACGCCGCCGTTGTCTTCGTGTGTGCGGACATAGTCGTCCATGTGCGCCGGCTGCGGGTCCTTGCCGATCAGCGGGTCATCGTAAGCCGAACCCGGGTTCGACATGGAGCGGAGGGCATTCCCTTGGATGTCATCTCTCCAGATGCCTTCGCCTATCAACCAATCGGCTTGACCGGCGTTTTGCCTGCCGTTTACGTACTGTTTGACCACGGAGGCAAACACGTCTGACATCGACTCGTTCAGCGCCCCCGACTGTTTCTGGTAAATGAGCTGGGCCTCGACCTCCGTCACGCCGTGCGTCAACTCGTGGGCCGCCACGGTCAATTCCGTAAGGCGGTCCATGATCAACCCGTCGCCGAATACCATGTAGGCACCGTCCCAGAACGCGTTGTCGTAGTTTTGGCCGAAATGGACGACAGCGTGTAGGGGCCCACCCTGCCCGTCGAGGGAGTTGCGGCCCAACATGTTCAAGTAATAGTCATATGTGTGACCGAGGCCATCGTAGGCTTCGTCCGCGGCCGGGTCGCCGGTGGCCGGGGCCCCCTCGGTGCGCACGACGTCGCCGGGTAAGGTTTCCGAGGTGTGGGTGTTGTGGATCGTGCGTTGTTTGCCCCCCTGCACGGTCCCGAGCGCGGGTACCCTAGCTAGGAGGGCTTGGTCGACCGGAGCCGCCAGACGAATCCCACGAAGGTTACGCTGGGTATTGTCGATCGACAGCGTCGTGACCGCCGCCTCTCGCTCCTCTGCCCCACCGTTCCGCACTACCTCGCGCAACACATGCGGAGGTATGGCGCAGAAAATCGAGTGTCTATGGCCTATATGCTGACACACAACGCGCCTCCTTTATTGGGGAGCGGGGCTTCTGGAGCCCTCCGTACTCCCACTTGGCCGCTCCCTTCGTCCTGGGCATTAGAGCAGATGGCGATGAATTCGCAATGAATTCGCGATCAATTTCCGGTGTTTTCTTGGTGAACTTCCGAGAATTCACCTTCCAGGCACTTCGGTGAATAGGCCGCTTCGAAACGGCTTAGTCGCTGGCCCCCCACAAGGCGGTGTCGTCGTCAGCCATTCGAGTACGGCTTCCGCTGAGACGATGGGTGCCAGGAGCACCGCCAGGGTCACGGCGAACACGCACACACCAAAGGCCGCGAGTACGACCCCCCAGTCCCTTCATAGCCATAAGGACACAGAGGAGGCTTACCTACACCGCCGCGAGCTGTGGAAGCAGCTGGTAGATAAGATTACCGTAGACCGCGACGAGTATGGACGGGCAGAGGTACACATCACCTACCGCTTCGGACCGCCCCCGGAAGAGTCAGCTAGTTTTGTGGATGGTGTACGGAATTCCGGGGGAATTGACCGGATGTGCGGTGGGGACGAATAGGCTCAGCGAATCTTGGGCCGTAAGGGGTGCGGTTTCCCAAACTAAAGCCAAATTGCGTCTCCTTATGGCTCCTACGAGGTTCAGGCAAAGGGCATGTTTTCGCAGAATGCCAAGCGCGGGGTTGACTGCACTTTCCGACTCAATTGGAGATAGAGAGCCATCTTCACGGAGTAGCGTGGCGCAGTAGAGTTCATCGAGAAAGGGGTAAGGGCGTGAGAAACTATGGAAGTTTCGGGAGCAGCCTGCGGGACCTGCCGCGGCTGAGGAGTAGTCGCCAGAAGAGGGCCGCGAGCTGGGACAAAACCGGGGGAAACAACGATCGCCTCACCATAGAGCCCGGCCTGACGGCGAACCTGGCGGAGATCCCGGGGGCGGGGTGCATTAACCACATCTGGATCACCGCCGCCAACGAGCACATGGCTCGGACCCCCAGCGCCGTCGAGCCGGACTTTCTGCGCAGAGTCCTTCTCAAGATGTACTGGGACGGGGAGGAGGAGCCTAGCGTGCTGGTGCCGGTGGGGGACTTCTTCGGCGTGGGCCACGCCCGAAGCGCCAACTTCGTCTCGGCCCCCATCCAGATGAGCCCCGAGGGCGGGAAGTCCTTCAACTGCTTCTTCCACATGCCGTTTGCAGCTGGGGCCAGGATCGAGGCGGTGAGCGAGCTCGAGCACGAGAAGATTCACTTCTACTACTACGTGGACTACGAGGAGTTCGACGAACTAGAGGAGGGTTTGGGACGCTTCCACGCCCAGTGGCGTCGGGAGAACCCCTGCGATGGGGTCGAGCGAGGCGAGCAGAGCAACGAGGAGTTCCAGTTCGGTGGAGAGAACACGAGTGGTGAGGGGAACTACACCATTCTCGAGGCCGAGGGGAAGGGACACTACGTCGGCTGCGTCCTGAGCGTGCACAACCTCCGCGAGACGAACCAGTGGAACTGGTACGGGGAGGGGGACGACATGATCTTCATCGACGGCGAGAGGTGGCCGCCTTCTCTGCACGGCACCGGAACCGAAGATTACTTCAACACCGCTTGGTGCCCCCAGCAGGAGTACTCAGCTCCCTACCATGGGATTACGCTGGGCGGCGGTGACAACTGGAGCGGGCAGGTAAGCCTCTACCGCTTCCACGTGGAGGACCCCGTCACCTTCGG
>DASQVA010000370.1:0-7348 GCA_035641035.1 Rubrobacter sp.
CCCCGCCGGCGTCTTCGCGCGCGGGCCTCGGGGGTGATATAGAGCCCGTCCAGCAGTTCAACCCATCCGTAGGTGGTCCCCGCCTCCGTTATCTTGACTGTGCCGTGCTGCTATGTGGAGCGAGTGGGGCAGCCTCGGAAAATGAGCCTCAGGGTGGGTTCAGGTCACGGGTCATACAGGGACCATGGATCGTTTCGGGGTGGGAATTAGCTAGCGTGGATGGTGGGATGGAATTAACGTAACGATACTACCCACCGGGGTTCACGGGGCGCTCGACTACCTGGCCAGCGGGGTCAACCTCGCCTTCCCGCGGTTACTGGATCTGCACGACGCGCCGTGGGCAGCGCTCGTTCCACGCATCGATGGCTTAGCGGGGGCGGGCTACAGCCTGATCACCGACTACGAGCTCGACGCGCTGAAGGTTGTGCCTATGCCAGCGCACCTGGCGCTGGACGCCGCGAAGGGGGTCTTCATGGCGGCGTCGCCGTGGGTCTTCGGTTTCGCTAGAAACGGCACCCGCTACTGGCTGGTGCACGTGTTGATGGGTTCGGCGGACGTGTTGGCCGCGATAGCGACCAAGACCGACTTGGGGGATGGGTAATCCCGTTGCGGGCATACCGAGGGTGGCCTCGTTGGACTTCCTTCGCCGGGGGTAGAGACGTTGGGTCCCACTGATCGTAGTCGCAGGGGGACGGGGATCGTTGCATCCTGGTATGAGGCGCGGGTGGGGGGATGGCCCGTCCGATACCAGGTTGCCGGGGAGGGCGAGCCCGTCGTGTTCGTGCACGGGCTCTCGGGATCTACCCTCTGGTGGGCTCGCAACGTCCCGGCCATCGCGGAACGGTACCGGATGTACCTCGTGGATCTTCCGAGTTTCGGCACGATGCGTCGTTCGCGGCGCCGGTTTGTGCTCGCGGAGGCCGCCTCGTGGCTTTCCGGGTGGATGGAGGCCGCGGGTCTTGAGCGAGCGCACCTCGTTGGGCATTCGATGGGGGGCTACGTATCCGTCCGCCTCGCCGCCAGTCAGCCGGAGACGGTGAGTCGTCTGGTGCTCGTCGCGCCCGCCGGGGTGCCTGCGGGGCGCTCCATGCTCGGTCACCTTGTCCCCCTCCTGCTCGCTGCTCGCTACGCGACCCCGGCCTTCGTGCCGGTGCTCGTTCGTGACGCCCTGAGGATGGGGCCCAAGACCCTCTGGCGGGCGGCGAGCGACCTTCTCGCCGAGGACGTGCGGGAGGACGCGCGAAAGATCCAAGCCCCCACGTTGCTCGTCTGGGGTGAAAACGACCCCCTAATACCCCCGGCGGTAGGCGATCTCCTGCGGTGGGATATACCTGACTCCCAGCTGCTCTTGCTGCGGGGGGCCGCCCACGTGCCCATGTTCGACCAACCCGCGGATTTCGACGCCGCGCTTCTCGCCTTTCTCGCCGGTGAGCCGGTCGGAGAGTAGCGCACCGCCAGCGATGAACTCGGAACCAACGCACGGGTTAGGAGTCGCCCGGCCGCTTCGTTCGGTGCTCCGACTCGCCGTCTACCCTCCTCTCTCCTTCTTCAGAAAGTCCCGGATCACGTCGGCGAAAGCTGTTGACGCGCCGAAGTTGGCCGCGTGGGCAGCCCCGTGCAGGACCACGAGGCGAACCTTCGGCACGAGGCGGGTCGCCTCCTCCGCCCAGCGCTGCGGGCAGATAGGATCCCGCGATCCGCGCAAGATGAGCGTCGGCGAGCGCAGGTGAGGCAGGTTCTCCTCGATGCGATCCTCCAGCCCATAACGGAGCGTGCGCCACCCCCGACGTGCGCCGGCCGCTAGGAGGTCAAGCAACTCGATGGGCACGAGGGAAAGAGGCTCACGGGGTACGTCCAGGAGGAACCGCGCGACCTGCCGGGGGACGGAACGCCCACAGGGGTCCATCGTCGGGGCCTGCAGCACGACTTGCTCGACAAGTTCCGGGCGACGGGCGGCGAGGTGCACTATAACCTGGCAGCCTATAGAGTTGCCGACGAGGGCTGCTTGCTTCAACCCCACCGCATCCATCCAGGCGGAGAGAGCGCTCGAGAGCCCAGGCACGTCCAAGGAGTCGGGCAGCTTCTCGCTCTCGCCGAAGCCGGGCAGATCCGGTGCGTAGACCCGATAGTCGCGGGCCAGCCGCTTCAAGGTGGGGACCATGTAACGGCTGGAGACGACCAGGCCGTGCACCAGGACCACCGCCGGACGCGTCGCAATCGCGACCTCCCCCGCGGTGCGGTAATGCATCCACAGGCCGTCGACCCGAGCCCACCTGCTCGACGGCTCGACCTCCGTGCGCTCTCCCCCCGTTTCGGCCGCGGCAGCTGGCATCCGGCTACCTTACCCACTTTGACGGCCGTCACAACGGCGCCGACACTACGCCGGCCCTTCGTACTACCTTCCTCGGAAACCCAGGAGTACCGGTGGCGTCCAGACGGCGTGACATGGAATCCCCGCCCACCGGTGCTGCGGGGATCAGGAGCAGCGGCTCTCTGAGGAAGTGGTCGGGAGAGCGCGGTCGCCACGACGAAGGACGTAGCTGCAACGCGCGACGGTACGCAAAGATCGGCCGCGGCGGGGTGCGCCGGGACTCTTCTGGTGCCATTATGTCCACAGACGAACGGGGAACCGAAACTGGAATGAGAAGATACCCTACTCTACATACCGTGAGGCTCGTACTCCGGGCGTTTACCCTCGGGGACGCGCCGGAGGTTCGACGGCTCGCGGGGGAGTGGGAGGTCGCCCGCACGCTGCTGTCCGTCCCACATCCTTACGGGGAAGGTCTAGCAGAGGAGTGGATCTCGGGTCACCCCTCCGAGTTGGAGCGCAACGAGGGCGTGCACTTCGCCGTCGTGCTGCGCGAGCGGGAGGAGATTTGTGGGGCCTGCGGCTTGATAATAAACTCACGCGACGCCAACGCGGAGCTAGGCTACTGGATCGGTGTTCCCTACTGGGGCCGCGGGTACGCGACCGAGGCTGCTAGGGAGGTCTTGCGCTACGGGTTCGAGGACCTGCGCCTTCACCGCGTCTACGCAGCGCACTTCGGGAACAACCCGGCCTCCGGTACGGTGCTCACGAAGATCGGCATGAGCTATGAGGGGACCCGCCGCGAACACCACAGAAAGTACGGCGACTACGAGGACAGGGTGGAGTACGGCCTGCTCGTGAGGGAGTGGCTCGCGGCTCGGCGCCGAACCGGATGAGCGTCGCGGGGCCTCTCAAACCCGCGGGCCCTCGGTTCGTACCTGCGGGGCATCAGGTAAGCGGCTGGCTTGCAAAGCGCGACGCTGATCGGCGCAGGGTCGCTTGTGGCGGCTTTAATCTACGTCGTACTGTAGTGCACCGGGCCGGTCGCGGGATCTGTCGAGCGCCATGAAAAGGCGCTCCGCGTCGGCTTCGGTGTTGTAGACGTGCGGGGAGACGCGCACGCTCTCCCCGCGCACGCTGACGAAGACGTTCTGCGCCGCGAGCCGGGCTGCGAGGTCGGGCGGGGCTTCGGGACCCAACCGTAGCCCGATCATGTGTCGAGCCCGCCGCTCTTTGGGGATCGTCTCGATGCCAAACTCCCGTGCCTTCTCCTCTATGGAGTCCGTCAGCACGCCGATGGTCTCCGAGACGTTCTCGACGCCCCAGTCGAGGAGCTGGCGCAGCGCCTCCGTTGCCATCGGGAGAAGGGCGAAGTTGCTCCGCTCGCCGACGTCGTAGCGGCGGGCTCCGGGCTGGAAGTCGTCTCTGTAATGCACGAGCTCCGAGAAATCCTCGCTGCCGCGGCGGTTGATCCAATTATGCTCTACCGGCGTCCCCTCCCGGTACCCCTCACCGACGTACAAGAACCCGACCGAATAGGGACCGAGCAGCCATTTGTACGAGGAGGCGACGAGAAAGGTCGGCCGAACCTCAGCCACGTCGAAAGGAAACGCCCCGAGCGACTGTATGCCGTCCACCACGAGCACCGCGCCGACCTCGCGGGCTGAGGCCCCGATCCGCGAAAGATCCAAGAGAGAGCCGTCCGTCCAATGACAGTTGGGCACGGCAACGACCGCGGTATCTCCGGCGATCTTCTCGAGCACGGCCTGGGTCCAGTCGTGGTCTCCGGGGCGGGCGACGGTGACGAGCTTCGCACCGCTCCGCGTCGCCAGCTCGCGCCACGCGTAGACGTTGGAGGGGAACTGGTCCTCCAGGATCAAAATACTCTGTCCCTCGTCCACGGAGACGTTGGCCGCCGCGACGGCGATCCCGTAGCTGACCGAGGGGATGATCGCGACGCCGTCTCTGTCCCCGCCGACGAGCCGCGCGAACAGCGCCCGGATCTCCTCCGAGCCCTCGAAGAAGTCGTCGGGTGTGATTTCCCAGGGGCGGGACTTCCGGGCGACCGCGTTCTCCCCGATCTCCCGCGCGGAGCGGAGCTGGGGCGACATGTAGGCGCAGTTCAGGTAGGCGATATGGTCCGGCATTTCGAACAGGTTGCGCTGGTTTCCGAGGTTCATGTCGGACATCCTCCCAGTCCTGGCCGGTGGTCTCCCTACTTAACCAGAGATCGTAGCAACCTGCCCGTGGAGATCATTGCCCCCCCGAGCACCGCCGGTATCCCGCCCCCGGGATGCACCGAAGCCCCGACCCGCCACAGCCAGGGCCGCCTTCCTTCTGAGTACCGCGGCCGGTGCAGCGGGCCGCTCTGCCAGAAGGGGCGCGCCGCCCCGTATAGCGCCCCGCCCGCGCTCCCCCACGCGCCGAAGTACCGGGGATGAAGCACCTCGTGCTCCCCGACGTAATCCGTGGCCGGTGTGGGGAGGCCGACGTCCCGCGAGACACGCTCGATCTCCCTCTCGACGAACGGATCTTCCAATCCGTATTCCCGCCCGTTGGCCGGCGCCGTGAGCAGGACGGCCAGCGTCCCCCCGTCGTTGGGATAGACCTCGCCGGCTCGGTAGTAGTTGAGGAAGGCCATCGTCTCCCTCGGCTCCTCCCCGGCCTCGAGGTTCGCGTAAAGAGCGCCGGGCTCGGAAGGCAGAACGACGCTGTGCGCCGGGATCTCTGCGGGCAGCTCCTCTCGTAGCGCGGCGTAGACGGCCACCCCCGAGCAGGAAAGCAACTCGTTCGCGCTCTTCTTGCCGGGGTCCAGCAGCGTCCTTAGCCGGCCGCGGTCGAGATCGCTCACCACCGCGTCGGTCCGGTACTCTGCCTCCGCCGTCGCGACCTTGCCGCGTTCGATCCCGCGTACCGGCTCGCCGGTCCTGATCTCGACCCCCGAGTGCCGGGCGAGCCTCTCCAGGGCGAGCGCCACCTCGTAGATGCCCCCCTCCGGCACGAAGACCCCATCGGCCGCCATGATCGCCGGCATGCTCGCGTACAGCGCCGGCGTCCGCGTCGGCGCTACCCCGGCGTTCAGGGTGTGGATCGCGATGACCTCCCTCAACCCTTCTGGCAGCCAGGAAAGCCCGTTCAGGTAAGAGTGGGTCGTCAGCTTCGTCCCGTACGTTTTGAGGAGCCGCCCCAGCGCGGTGAGCGTCCGGCGGTCGACCGGGTCTGCGGTCAGAAGCCGCGTCACCTCCGGCCCAAGCCCACCGTGTATAGTGGCGAACCGCTCCCACGCCGGGCGCCACGGGTGTCCCTCCTCCACCGGCAGCGACACCGCCTCGCCGCGGTAGTGATACCGTCCTACCTCGGGCCGCCGCTTCAACTTCATGCCTGCGACCTCTGCAGCCTCGCCGGTCTCGCCGCCCGCGGCGTCCCAGCGCCGCAAGAACTCCTCCCACACGTCGGGAAAGGTGAGGAGCGAGGGGCCCGTGTCTACTCGGCGGCCGTCCAGTTCGATGCGTCGGCTCTTCCCGCCAAGCCAATCGTTCGCCTCCAGAAGCGTAACCCGGTGTCTGGCACGGCCGAGCAGGGCGGCGGACACGAGACCCCCGAGTCCACCGCCTACCACGACCACACGGCTCACGGATAAGCCCCAAGCGACAGCGCCGCGACGAGCTGCACACCGGCGACCGTCCCCGCCACGTACGGGAAAGCAATGGAGTACTTGTAGAGCCGGTGTCCCATACCCGGCGTCGGGTTCTTGACGAGGGCGTACGAGAGAAAGCCGGCTATCGCGGCGTTGACGAGAGCGACGGGCACGTTCACGAGGGCGAAGCACAGGGAGGCGAGGGCCCACAGGGAGCCGCTCCAGAGGACGACGCCCTTCGGACCGAGCCGGACCGCAGTCGTCTCGATGCCGACCTTACGATCCTCGTTTATGTCCTGCACCGCGTCGAAGGTATGTTTGGCCGCGCTCCACGCCATCAGCCCGACAGCGGCAGGCCAAACCGGCGCCTCGCTGAGGGCGAGCGGCGTGAAGACCAGCGGGAAGGCGTAGGCGGCGTTGCTCAGGGAGTCCAGGTAGGGGCGAGCCTTCAAGCGCGCGGGTGGAACCGAGTAGCCGACGAACAGCAGCGCGTACAGAACCATCCAGGAGAGGGCGGAGGGGGGCAGGGAGAGGACGACGTAGACCAGGAAAGGCAAGTTCGTGAGCACGACGCCGAGCGCGATGGGGCGGACCTCGGAGCGGCCGATCCTGGCCCCTTCGAGGGTGCCTTTGCGGGGATTCTGGGCGTCGGTCTCCTGGTCGAAGACGTCGTTGACACCGTAGATCAGGAGGTTAAACGGCAGCGTGAGCCAGAGCAAGACCGGCAACGCCTCCCACCTCCACAGATTCCCCGCGAGCCACATCCCGACCGTAGCCGGACCGACGGTGTTGACCCAGAGCACAGGCCTAGAGATGTGGATGAGACGCCAGATCACGCGCCTAATATATACCAGCGCAACGCCCGCGAGCCCGATAACATTACACGGTGTTCACGCAGCTTATCCGTGCCACCCCACGCCCCCTTATCCTGGCCTGCGCTCTCGCCCTCGGGGCCGCGTACTTCGCCGCCCGCTTTCCAGACGTACCCGGCGCCAGCGCGGGAGCTTACGTTTCCACCTTCCTCATAGCATTGCCCTCCGCCGTCGCGCTCTTCAGCTACCTCGGCCGGCGGCAGGCCGCACTCTCCCTACTAGCGCTCTCCGCCTTCGGCTACACCATAGAGACCGTGGGGGTCGTGACCGGCTTCCCATATGGATCCTTCTATTACGGTGACGCCCTCGGGCACAAGCTTGCCGGACTCGTGCCCTACCTCTTGCCCATCTCCTACGCGCCACTCGTCGTCGGGGCCGTCGCCGCCTCGTGGGGCAGTGCTAGGCGTCCCCTCCACGCCCTCGCCGCGGCCCTACTCCTCGTTCTGATGGACGGCGTCCTCGACCCTGGCGCCGTATCCTTGGGCTTCTGGATCTGGCCCGAGGGCGGACCCTACTACGGCGTTCCCCCGA
>DASQVA010000371.1:0-3933 GCA_035641035.1 Rubrobacter sp.
GTCGTCCAGGGGGTGGGCGAGCGGGGCGGGCGGGTGGACCCACTCTAAGCCGTGCTCCTTTAGCGGCAGCGAGTCGAAGACCGGGGAGGCGTATCCCAAGGGGTGTATAGCAGAACCGAGGTCGTGGACGTAGCCCGGCAATGTGACCTCCGCCGATCGTGTACCGCCGCCAACGGTGTCTTCGGCCTCGAGCACGGCGACCGAGCGTCCGGCCCTGGCGAGCTCCGCGGCGGCGGCGAGCCCATTGGGCCCCGACCCTACCACCACCACGTCGTAGGTGTGCCCGTTCATGCTCCTGATTTTACGCCGCGCACCCCGCGACTGATGTAAGCGGACCCGTTGCAGCAAAGCTCTCTGCGATGTTAACCTCGTCGCGACGACCGGACGGAGGTGAGAGGAGTTGCGCGAGATAGGGGCCAGCAGGGTGACAGAGGCGGTGCGCGACCTGTGCATCGAGGCGAACACGCGGCTGCCCCAGGATCACCTGTCCGCCCTGAGGCGCGCGCTCAACGCGGAAGAATCGGAGCTGGGGCGGGAGGTGATCGAGCGTCTCCTAGAGAACGCCGAGGTCGCCCGCAAACGGTGCATAGCCTTCTGCCAGGACACCGGCTACGCGGTCTTCTTCGTCGAACTAGGTAGCGAGGTACGCATTACGGAAGGTGAGATCGGGAACGCCATAGACGAGGGCGTCCGCCGCGGCTACGGGGAGGGCTACCTGCGCAAGTCTATCGTCAGGAGCCCCATAAACCGGACCAACACAGGCGACAACACCCCCGCTGTCGTCTACTATGAGCCCGTCCCCGGCGACGGCCTGAAGCTCACCATGCTCGTCAAGGGCGCCGGCTGCGACAACATGAGTGCCCTCAGGATGCTCACCCCCGCAGATGGCCTCCCCGCGATGAAAGAGTTCGTGGTCGAGACCATCGAGAAGGCCGGCCCGAACGCGAGCCCGCCCCTCACCGTCGGCGTCGGCATCGGCGGCCCGTTCGAGAAGGCGGCCCAGCTCGCCAAGAAGGCCTTAACCCGCCCATCCGGCGAGCCCAACCCAAACCCGGAGTTGGCGACGCTAGAAGCGGAACTGCTCGACGCCATAAACGCCACCGGCATTGGTCCAGCGGGCTACGGCGGGACGCAGACGGCGCTCGCGGTCCACGTAGAGAGCTTCCCGACCCACATCGCCGCCTTCCCGGTCGCCGTCAACCTCGACTGCCACTCGCACCGCACCGCCCTCGTCGAGCTGTGAGCCCCGAGCCAGTCCGCCTCAGGGCCCCGCTCTCCACGGGGGACATCGAGCCATTGAGGACGGGCCACGTCGTGCGCCTGGATGGGGTAATCTACACCGCCCGCGACGCGGCCCACGCCCGCATGAAGGAGGCTATCGAACGGGACGACGCTCTCCCCTTCGACCCGGAGGGTCAGGTCGTCTACTTCACCGGCCCGGCCCCGGCCAAGCCAGGCCACGTGCTCGGCCCGGCCGGACCGACGACCTCCTTTAGGATGGACGCGTACTCGCCCCTGTTGATCGAACGCGGCTTGAGGGGCATGGTCGGGAAGGGCATGCGCTCCGAAGCGGTGCTGGAGTCCATGAGGGAGCACGGCTGCGTGTACTTCGGGGCCGTCGAGGGCACGGCGGCCCTCCTCGCGGACTGCGTGAAGGAGGCCGAGGTCGTCGCCTACGAGGACCTGGGCGCCGAGGCGATCCAACGGCTCGTGGTAGAGGAATTCCCGGTGGTCGTCGTTAACGATTTGTACGGCGGCGACCTGTACCGGGAGGGTCGGGAGCGGTGGCGTCGTCCGGTGAGCTGAGGTAGCGATGGCGCGGCATGATCCAACACCCTCTACAGAAACTCGCCCCGAGGATCGTCTGTCCGGTTGGGCTAGGATGTAGGGGCGCCTTACGAACCTCTACGCTTTCGACCACAACATCTATAGGAGGGCTTGTAGGAGGGCCAACAGCCACAGCTGTCCATGGACGTGCAGCTCGTGCATCGTTTGGTGCATACTGAGGGCGTCCTGCGCTGGAGGTCGGTGGATAACACGTGATAGGTAGTCTGCTCGCCGAACTTGCGAGATGGGTCATGGACGTCGTCCACTCCTTCGGATACGTCGGGGTGTTCGTGCTGGTCTTGTCGGGAAGCCTGTATCTGCCTATCCCCACCGAGCTGACCCTGCCGCTTTTCGGGTTTCTAGTCGGGCAGGGACGCCTCTCGTTCGTCCCGGTGGTGCTGACGGCGACGGCGGCGAGGGTGGTCGCCGCCCTGATCTTCTACGCTCTGGGGCTCCAGATCCGTGAGGTACGCCTACGGCGGCTGATCGAGTGGGCTGAGCGAACCAAGCTCTTGTTCGGATCCGACCTGGACGAGGCGAGCGGGGCGTTCGAGCGGCACGGCGGGAAGGCCATCCTTATAGGCCACCTCATCCCCGGCGTGGGTGCCCTGATCTCGGTGCCGGCGGGCCTGAAACGCATGCCTATACTAGGGCGATTTTTGGGCTACACTGTCCTCGGGGCCACCTCGTGGACCGGATCGTTGGTCGTCTTAGGGTGGGTGCTCGGCAGGCGGTGGAGGCTAGTGGAGTTGTATGCGTCGTTTATCGCCTTCGGGGTGCTGGTCGTCCTCGTCCTTGGGAGCCTGTGGTTTTTGTGGCGGCGGTGGAGGACGTACACATGAGCTGTGGCGACGAGTCGGGTACCTCGTGACGACCGCGAAGGACTTTCTCTCGGACCTGAGGGGCATCGTAGGCCCGGGGGTCCTGACGCGGGTGTTGCTCAAAGTGCGAGAGAACGACCTGCTGGGGCTCGCCGGGCAGTTGACCTACTTTTTCCTGCTCTCCTTCTTCCCCTTCCTTATCTTCCTGGTCGCGCTGGCGGGGCTCGTGCTCGACGACCCCGAATCAGCGGTCAGGCGTTTGATCAGCGAGTCTGCGGGCTTTCTGCCCCGGGAGGCGGTCGAGCTTCTCGTCGCCTACCTAGACAGAACGTTGCGCGGCACGGGCTCTGGCGTGCTCTTCTTCGGTATCGTCGCGACGCTTTGGATGGGCTCTGCAGCTTCGATAGCCATCACCAAGGCGGCCAACCGGGCCTACGGCCTGGTGGAGACGCGGTCCTTCTGGAGACTACGCGGCACCTCCGTCCTGCTGGCGCTGGGTTTTACGCTCCTGATGGCGACCCTCTCGCTCGTGGTCTTTGAGGTGGAGACCTACATAAGGGAGCCCGGCGGACCGGCGGATATTTTCTTATCCGTCTGGGGCGTCGTGCGGTGGGTGCTCGCCTTCGCGGTAGTGACCACAGCCCTGAGCATCCTCTACTACTTGGCCCCCGACGCTCGAGTGCCGTTCAAGTGGATTACACCGGGAGGGTTCGCGGCGACGGTCCTCATGTTCGCCGCGAGCACCGCGCTGAGCTTCTACGCCTCCAGGCTCGGCAACTACGACCGGATCTACGGTCAGCTCGGGGCGGTGATCGTGTTCATGCTCTGGCTCTACGCGATGGGGCTTATGGTCCTGGTGGGGGTGGAGATCAACGCCGTGCTCGCGCGCCGGGTTGAGGACAAAAAGGGCGTCGAGCTGGTCCAAACCGATAACCCCGCAAACAACAAAGGTGAGTGACAAAGCGGGCACCTTGATTACGACGTCCCCGCTTGGAGACAGGGGTACAGAGGTCAACATCGACACCCTCGCCGATCCACTTATTGGACGCAGCGGCTCTGTCGCGCGAGGGCAAACCCCGGTCGCTCCTCTGAGAAGAGACGCCGCAGTTAGCCTGAGGTTTCGATCCTCTTCGCTACCTTCTGGACGTACTGCTCGGGTTTCGCCTTGCGCTCCAGTCCACCGGCGGACATGTAGCGGACCTTGCCGTAGACCTCGCGCTCGGTCCAGCCGCGGTCGTGCTGGCCGAAGACCCAGGCGACGTTGGCGAACGAGTTGGGGTCGCGG
>DASQVA010000372.1:0-2523 GCA_035641035.1 Rubrobacter sp.
GGGAAGCGGTGATGGAAAGATTCAACAAGTGGGTGATGAGCTGAGGCTCAAGGCTGTCACCCCGGCGTGGACCGCGTCTACGCCGACGAGGCGGACGTTGTCTCGGGCTGCTGCGAGAAGGTGAGGGCCTGGTAGGATCCCGGCGGTTCGTGCGTGCCGCACCTACGAGATTCTTCTGCTGAGATTATCTGAGAATTCCCGGACGCGCCGGGGTCGTACTCCTACACAGTTTTGAGGCCGGTAGGCTTTAACCTTCAACTACCGACTTCCGGGAGCGTGTCTTACAGCGGGTACCGCGGTTGACAGGCCTTGCGATTGGTATGACAATGCCGGTTGAGTGACCGAGCAGACTCGACGCACCAGGTTGAGGGATCGGGCGGCGGACCAAATCCTGGACATGCTCATCTCCGGCGGGATGAACCCGGGGGAGCGTCTTCCGCCCGAGCGAGAGTTGTGTGCGCGCCTGAACGTAAGCCGCACGGTGGTACGGGAGGCGCTGAACCTGCTCGAAGCCCGGGGGCTCATAAGCATCGAGCACGGCCGGGGTGCCGTGGTCAGCGGCGGCAACACCGACGCGGTGCGTGACACTCTAGGGCTCATCCTCCGCGTCCGGCCGAAAGCTCTCTGGGAGCTTCTGGAGATGCGCAAGATCCTCGAGGTCGAGATCGCAGGCCTCGCCGCCGAGCGCGCCGAAGAAGAGGACGTGCGCGCGATGCACATCCAGTTGGACAGGATGCTGGCTTCGATCGACGCGCCCGAGGGGTACGTCGATGCGGACGTCGCGTTTCACTCGCTGCTCGCGCGCGGCGCGCGCAACGGGGTGCTCCTCACCATGCTCGAGCCCATAGTGGACCTCCTGCGGGCCAGCCGCCGGGTGAGCGCCTCGCGGCGGCCAGGCAGCGCCCTACGGGCCTTGGGTGAGCACGAGGAGATTCTGCGTCGTGTGGAGGTCGGGGACGCCGAGGGGGCGCGGCGAGAGATGCGCGCACACCTCTCGAACACGGCGAAAGACATCGAGGCGGTTCTCGGCGAAGGGGCGCTCGACAGAGAACCAAGGGGAAGGGAGGACATGTGAAGGCCCACGATCTACTCTCGGGTCTCGAGTTGCCCGCACGCGACCTGTCGGAGTTGCCTGACTCGGAGAAGCGTTTCCCTGACGGAGCGCAGTACCGCGTCGAGATCCCGAGCGTCGAGGGACCGCGGGTGCTCGAGGCGGTGATCGAGGAAGCGCAAAGACGGGGGGTGCGGTTGCATCGGGTCTCGCAGGGATCTGGCATCATGCTGCTCACAGACGGCGAACTCCTTGAGATGTGCGCGATGGCCCGCGAGGCCGGCCTAGAGCTCTCGCTGTTCGTCGGGCCGCGCGCCTCCTGGGAGACCGGGGCGACCGCGATATCGGGTGCGGGTAAGGTCCTCGGGGCGCAACATAGGGGCCAGGACCAGCTCGCGTACGCCCTCGAAGACGTGCTGCGCGGCGTAAGCCTGGGTCTGCGAGGGGTGCTGGTCGCTGATGCGGGGTTGCTGTGGGTGATAAGGGACTTGAAAGAGAGAGGTGAGCTGCCGGAGGACCTGGTCGTCAAGGTCTCCGTGCAGCTCGCCGCGGCGAACGCTGCCGCCGTAAAGGCGATGGAGGACCTCGGGGCTGGCACGTACAACGTGCCGACGGACCTCAGTCTCGCTCAGCTCGCCGCAATCCGGGCAGCGACGAGTTTGCCACTCGACGTCTACGTCGAGGTCCCGGACGACTTCGGCGGCTTTATAAGGCACTACGAGATACCCGACCTCGTGCGGGTAGCATCACCCGTGGTCGTCAAGTTCGGTCTCAGGAACGCACCCAACATCTATCCTTCGGGGACCCACCTGGAGGCGACGGCCGTCGCCCTGGGCAAGGAGAGGGTACGGCGAGCGGAGATCGGGCTTGCAATGCTTGAGCGTTACTATCCCGAGGCCGAGGCTACCGAGAAGGACACGACCTTCCCCGGCATTCCCGTGGAGGCAACCGTGGAGGAGAGGGCATGAAGATCACGGACGCAGAGACATTCGTCGTCGGCACCGACTGGCGCAACCTCACCATCGTGAGGCTCCACACCGACGAGGGTTTGACCGGCCTGGGTGAGGCGCGGATGGTCAACCACACCGACGCCCTGGTCGGGTACCTGGGGGAGGTCGCCCCGAGGCACGTGATCGGGCACGACCCCTTCCGCATCGAGGAGCTCATCAAGAAGATGGGCCGCGACGACTTCTCGCGGTCCGGAGAGGTGATGAGCTCGGGGATAGCCGCCTTCGAGACGGCCTGCTGGGATATCGTCGGCAAGGCAGTGGGGCAGCCCGTCTACAACCTGCTCGGTGGACCGGTGCGCGAGCGCGTCAAAGCCTACGCCAACGGCTGGTACCGGGTGGAGAGAGAGCCCGAAGAGTTCCACGCCGCCGCAAAGAAGGTCGTCGAGAGAGGATACAAAGCCCTCAAGCTCGACCCGTTCGGGCCCGGTCATTACAAGCTCGAACGCGCCGAGAAGCTGCGCG
>DASQVA010000373.1:0-9688 GCA_035641035.1 Rubrobacter sp.
GTGGACTTCAAGAACGTGGTTCTTATCATGACTTCGAACGTTGGGGCGCAAACGATCAACAAAACCAAGTCTCTTGGCTTCGGCTCCGATGAGGCCGGTCTCTCCTACAAAGAGATGAAAGGCCGGGTCACAAGCGAGCTGCGCAAGATCTTCCGTCCCGAGCTCTTGAACAGGATCGACGAGATCATCGTATTCCACAAGCTCGAGCGCGAGGATATGCGCCAAATTATCGAGATTCAGATAAAGCGCCTCCGGCAGCAGCTCGTCGAGCGCGACGTGAGCATCGAGTTCACCAACGAGGCCCTGGATAAGCTTGCCGAGGACGGCTACGACCCGGCGTTCGGCGCGAGGCCCTTACGCCGCGTGCTGCAGCGCATGATCGAGGACCCGATGAGCGAGATGATCCTGCGTGGTGATATCCCCAACGGCTCAAAGGTAATCATTGAGCCCAACGAGAAATCTTCCGAGGACATCAACGAGGAAGAGTCCATCGTGGATATTAAGGTCACCCAGCCCAAGGAGATCGTCAGGGCCGAGTAAGGAAAACCAAAACGAAGAGACCGGGGCACGATATTGCGCCCCGGTCTCTTCGTTTTGGGCTCATCCCTCGCGAATATAATCGCCAAACCGGGGTGCAATAACTCTCTGACGCGGACATTCCCAGGGCAATGCTCCCGGGGCAATGCCTATAGCAAAGGTTTCGAGTTCGTCCTGCTACGCTTCTACCCTGTACCCGAACAAGGCTACGGAGCCCCTGATCTTCCACAATCGCCTCTTGATCTCCATTATCTACCTCCGACTCACTTATTGAGTTGAGAAAGGTCTAATTCGTCTGCCGCGTCGGCGTCCGGGCTGAAGCAACTACGAGCGACTGGCGGCGCCAATACCTCGAATCGCCTATACTGCGGCACACTACTGGGACCCATTTCGAACTTCGCAGCAGGTTTAACGAATTTCTAGCGGGGTTTTACATGCCTGTACCACTGGCGTTCGACTCCTCTAGTAGCATCGGCTGCGCACGCGGCGTTTCTTACCAACAACCTTGCCGCCTCGGAAAAGTTGCTCGCGCAGAACGACCCTCGCCGAACCGTACTCCACGTCTACTGGCAAGACCTTGCAGGAGACGGTCGCGACGGACCGGTAGTAGGAGAGAGACTGAAAGATCGTCGCTTGACGCCGTCGAACTCCAACTTCCTGGGTCACTGGTCGTTCGCCCAGGCCTTTGCGTCACGTGGTCGGTTGAGCCGGGTCATGCGGTGGTTACATCCTCTTTATCCCGTACAATCGAGGCGTGGCTACCAAGACTCTCTTCGTCTGTTCCAACTGCGGTCATACGGCGCCGAAGTGGCTCGGTAGGTGCCCGGACTGCGGGGAGTGGAGCACCTTCGTGGAGGAGATGCGCGAGGACAAGAAGGTCGTCGGCTTCGCGGCGCGGGCGACTAAGGGGCGGGGCGCTCGGGGAGCTGCCGGCAGGACTCTAGCCTTGAGCGAGGTGCCGGTCGTCGAAGGTGGTGGCCGGATGGACACGGGCGTCGGCGAGCTAAACCGGGTTCTGGGCGGTGGGATCATGCCCGGCTCGATAGTACTCATCGGTGGAGAGCCGGGGGTCGGTAAGAGCACCCTCTTGCTGCAGGTGATGGGGCACCTCGGGGAGGGTTGCTTGATGATCTCCGGGGAGGAGTCACCGCGGCAGGTGGCGTTCTCCGCGCGGCGGCTCGGCGTCGAGGGGAAGGCCTTCCGGGTGCTCTCGGAGACGGACGCGGATGTGATCGAGGCGACAATTTTGAAAGAGAGGCCGCGGGTCGCCGTGGTCGATTCGATTCAAACGCTCTACTCGTCCGAGCTATCTGGGGCCCCGGGCGGGGTGGGTCAAGTGCGCGAGTGTGCCGCGAGGTTGATGCGGCTGGCAAAGAGCGAGGGTATCGCAGTAGTCCTGGTCGGGCATGTGACGAAGGATGGCTCTATCGCGGGCCCACGCGTCCTGGAGCACATGGTGGATACGGTGCTCCAGTTCGAGGGGGAGCGGTCCCAGAATTTCCGGGTTTTGCGGGCGCTCAAGAACCGCTTCGGGTCGACGAACGAGGTCGGAGTCTTCGAAATGACGGGCCGGGGGATGGTAGAGGTAGAGGACCCTTCGGCGTTCTTCCTCAGTACGCGCGAGGAGGACGTGCCGCCCGGGGTCGTTACGGTGTGCTTGCTCGAGGGGACGCGGCCAATGCTCGTCGAGATAGAGAGCCTCGTCGCCCCGAGCCCACTAGCGAATCCGCGCAGGATCGCTAACGGGGTGGATACCGGGAGGGTCAACATGTTGTGTGCCGTGCTTACCCGGAGGGTTGGCCTCGCGCTGGGGAATCAGGACGTTTACGTGAACGTCACGGGCGGGGTGCGGGTCGAGGAGCCGGCGGCGGACCTCGGGGTGGCGCTCGCCATCGCGTCGGCCCTGCGGGACAGGCCGGTGGGCAAGGGCACGGCGTGCTTTGGGGAGGTCGGGCTCACGGGGGACCTGCGGTTTGTCTCGGGGGCGCCGCGGCGGACGTCAGAGATGATCAAACTCGGCTTCGGACGTATAATCAGACCCGAAAAGACGACAGATAGCTCGACGGGAGAGACAACCGATGGTCGGGCCGGTAGAGGGGCGAGCGTGGTTGAAGTGAGTACGCTGGAGGAAGCCGTAGCGGTGGCGCTGCTGTGAGCCCTTCCAGACGGCAGTTGCCAGCGGCACTGGCCGGAGCCCTGGAGCTGGTGGCTCCTGGTACGGATCTCCGGGAGGCTATAGAGAACGTCATGAGGGCACACAACGGCGCCCTCATAGTCGTCGCCAACCCCGAGAAACTTGAACGCCTCGGCGTCATCTCTGGGGGGATGAAGATCGGGCTGGAGTTCGCGCCAATGCGCCTGTACGAGCTGGCGAAGATGGACGGTGCGATCCTGGTTTCCCCCGACATGTCCACTATCCACTACGCCAACGTCCAACTCAGTCCCGATACGAGCCTCGAGTCCGACGAGACTGGGATGCGCCACCTGGCCGCCCACCGCACCGCGCAACAGACGGGGAGCCTCGTGGTCGCGGTCTCCGAGCGGCGGCGGGTAGTGAGCCTGTACCAGGGCATCTACGGGCCGCACGTCCTCGAGGACATAGGGGTCGTCTTATCGAAGGCGAACTCTGCCATCGCTACCCTAGAGAAGTTCACCCGGAGGCTCAGGGAGGAGGCGAGGGGCCTAACGGTGCACGAGTACGACGGGGCGGTGACGCTGCGGGAGGTCGTCGGGGCCGTCGGCACCTTCGAGTACTCGGTCCGGATCGCCGAAGAGATAGAAGCATACGTGAGGGAGCTCGGGAGCGAGGGCCGCCTGGTTGAGATGCAACTCGGGCAGGCGTTTCATGGCATTCCGGAACAGTACGAGGCCCTATTGAGGGACTATGTCGCGGAGCGCGTGAACTACCGACAGGTGAGGGAGGAGCTGAGGACCTGCTCCTCCGAGCAGCTCTCGGATCCCGTCCAGATCACCCAGATCCTGGGTTACGACTCCGTAGGCCAGACGGAGGACTTTCTCGTTAAGCCCCGCGGTTACCGCCAGCTCGAGCGGGTGCCCCGCCTGCCCCGCAGGGTCGCAGAGACTCTCATTCGGGAGTTCGGCTCCCTCGCGAACCTTCTCGACGCTACGGAAGAGGAGCTCGACGAGGTCGAAGGGGTGGGCCAGGCGCGCGCCCGGGCCATCCAGCGCGGGCTCGAACGCCAGCGAAGCCTGGAGACCACGGGCGAGGTGTCGTAGGGGCGTGGGAACATCGTCGCCGGAGGACAGCCCGAGGTGGCGACCAGGGGATCAGTAGTGATCGCGCTAGTGCTCGCTGGTGGGACTGGCAGCCGCATGGGCCGTCCCAAGCAGTTCATAGAACTAAGAGGCAGGCCTGCACTTGAGTACACCTTGCGCGCCTTCCAGGACACACCCGAGGTTGCCCGCATCTACGCCGTCGGCGACCGGCGCCGGATCGAGGCCCTGGCAGGCGAGGCCGGTATCACCAAGTACGCTCGCTGCGCCGAGCCCGGCGCGTCCCGCTCCCTCTCCACAAGGAACGGACTGCTACTTTGCGAGGAAGACTCCGAGACCGTCGTCCTCGTACACGACGGCTCGCGCTGCCTCGTAACCCCTGTCCTCATAAGGCGCGTCGTGGAAGCCGTGCGAGGCGGAGCCGAAGGCGTCGTGCCGGCGATGCCCGTCTCCGACACCATCAAGTTCGCCAGAGACGGGATAGTCTCCGAGACCCTCGATCGGACAAACCTGCGGGCGGTCCAGACGCCGCAGGCCTTCCGGCTTGATCTGTTACGGCGTCTGCACGAAGCCCCCGAGGAGTATTTGCTCGTCGCGACGGACGACGCCTCCCTGGTTGAGCGCGAGGGCGGGCGCGTCAAGGTCGTCGAGGGGGAGAAGACCAACATCAAGCTCACCTCTCCCGAGGACCTCATATTCGCGGAGGCAATACTCGACGCCCGCGAGGACGGCCGTAGCAGGGCGCTTATGAGGGTCGGCCTCGGCGTTGACGCCCACGCCTTCGCCTCGCCGGAGGAGGGACGCGTCCTGATACTCGGCGGGGTCGAGATCCCCTTCGAGTGCGGGTTGCTCGGCCATTCCGACGCCGACGTGCTGGCCCACGCTGTAACCGACGCCCTACTCGGGGCCGCCGGCCTCGAGGACATCGGGCACTATTTTCCGGACACTGACGAGCGGTACAGGGACGCCGACTCACTCGAGCTGTTGCGAGCGGTCCGCAACCTCCTCGGCGCGTCGTGGGAGATCGCCAACGTGGACGCGGTCGTGATCTGCGAGCGACCCAAGATCCGGGACCACAGGGACGCAGTGCGAAAGAAACTCGCCGGCGCTCTGGGCGTCGTGCCCTCACGGGTCAGTGTGCGCGGCACCACCACCGAGCGGCTCGGCTTCGCCGGAAGGGGAGAGGGTATAGCCGCCCAGGCCGTGTGCCTTCTGGAGAGCCGTTGAGCGAGGTTCGGGTCCGTTTCGCCCCCAGCCCGACCGGCCTGCTCCACCTCGGCGGCGCTCGCACCGCATTGTTCAACTACCTCTTCGCGAGGTACCACGGCGGAGACCTTATCTTGCGCGTCGAGGACACCGACCGGACGCGCAGCAACTCTGAGTTCGAGCGGGCGCAACTCCAAGACCTCAGTTGGCTCGGCCTCTCGTTCGATGAGGGCCCGTACCGCCAGAGCGAACGCGCGGATATGTACGAGGCAGCGACGGAGCGGCTCTCTGAGGCCGGTCTCACCTACGAGGCGGAGAATAACGCTGGGTGCAGGGCGCTGTACTTCCGGCCGCCGGTCCGCAGCGGAAGCTTCCGAGACGAGTTGCGGGGGGAGGTGCGTTTCTCCGGGATTGAGGACTTCGTCCTCCGGAAATCCGACGGGACCCCTTCGTACAACTTCGCGGTGGTCGTGGATGATTCGGAGATGGAGATCACGCACGTGATCCGGGGCGAAGAGCACCTCTCGAACACCGGCCGCCAGGCCCTCCTCTACCGCGCCCTTGACGCGGACGAACCCCAGTTTGTCCACCTCGGTGTCATCCTCGGCCCCGACGGGAAGAAACTCAGCAAGCGCCACGGCGATGCCAGTGTCGCGGACTTTCGTCGCGAAGGTTACCTCCCCGAGGCGCTCCTGAACTACCTCGCGCTCCTCGGTTGGAACCATCCGGCGGGCAAGGAGGAGTTCGCCAGTCTCGACGAGCTAATGCGGGAGTGGGACCCCTCACGCCTCGGCGCGAGCCCGGCGACCTTCAACCATGACCGCCTCATCTCGTTGAATGCCCGCCACCTCAGGCGTCTGACCGCAGAGGACCTCGGACGACGCCTCGAGCCTTTTTTGGGGGAACCGTTGCTACCGGGACGGGAGCTCGTGATGATCGAAGCGGTTAGAGAGGAGATGCGCGTTCTCTCCGATGCACCGCGCTTGCTGCGAGTGATCACGGACCCAGTCGATCCCGCGTTATTCGCGGGGGCATTACCGGGGACGAGTGAGGGGGTGTTCGCGCGCGTCATTGAAGAGCTCGAGGTCCGCGCGCCGGAAGGCTTGGAGGGTGCCAGGGACTTCGTCGCCGGCTTGCGCGTGTGGGCCAGGGGGCGCGGAATAAAGACCGGAGACCTTTTCCACCCGCTGCGGCTCGCGCTCACGGGGCAGGACCGGGGGCCGGAGATGGCTTACCTCTTCGCGGTGCTCGGACCACGGGAAGCGAAGGCCCGCATAGAACGAGCGAGAGAGGCTAGACTACGGGCATGAGCTTACTTGTTCGGGACAGCCTGAGCGGGGGGATGGTCGAGGTCGGGGAGAGCGGACGCGTCGGCTTGTATGTCTGCGGACCGACGGTCTACGACCATATCCACATAGGCAACGCGCGGGCGCCACTATTCTGGGATGTGGTGGTTAGGTACCTGAAGAGCCGGGGCTACGAGGTGACGTTCGTCCAGAACGTCACGGACATAGAGGACAAGATCATAAATAAGGCCAACCGAGAGGGCGTCTCCTGGCAAGAGATCGTGGCCCGCTACACGAACTCGTTCCACGAGCGGCTGGAGATGCTCGGTGTCAGGATGCCGGACATCGAGCCGCGGGCCACGGAACACATCCCCGAGATGATCTGTCTGATCGAGGAGCTCGTACGGAAGGGTCATGCCTACGCTCCCAGCGAGGCCAACGGCGACGTGTACTACTCTGTGGAGAGCTTCCCGGGATACGGTAGCTTAAGCCACCAGCGCCCCGAAGAGATGCGCGAAACCGAGAAGAGCCAGACCGGCCACAAACGGAGCCCGCTGGACTTCGCGCTCTGGAAGGCGTCCAAACCCGGCGAGCCCTCCTGGGAGAGCCCGTGGGGCGTGGGACGTCCCGGCTGGCACATAGAGTGCTCGGCCATGGTCCAGAAGCACCTGCCCGAGGGCGCCGACGTCCACGGCGGCGGGACGGACATCCGGTTCCCGCACCACGAGAATGAGCTCGCCCAGAGCGCCGCGGCCCACCCTGACCGTCCGTTCGTCCGGGCCTGGGCGCACCACGGGATGGTCACCGTCGGGGGACCAGGCGACAAGATGGCGAAGTCTATCGGCAACGTGCTCGACGTAAAGAGGGCCGTGGACCTACATGGTCGCAACGCCGTGCGCATGTGGCTGCTCCAGAGCCACTACTCGCAACCTGTCGAGTATTCTGAGGAGATCCTTGAGGAGAAGCGCCGCTCCTACGAACGCCTGCTGCGCCTGTACCGTCAGATCTCCGACTCGCGGGATTCCTCCGGGTTATCTGATCAATTAGCCGTCGGGCTGCGCGAGCGGTTCGACTCGGCGATGAGGGACGACTTGAACACCCCGGAGGTGATCGCGGCGCTCTTTGAGGCCACCGGACGCGCCGGACGGGACATCTCGGTCCGCCCGGAAGCGGCGTACGAGTTCGCCTCGCTTGCGGAGGTCGTCGAGGAGATCATGACTATCTTCGGCTTTGACCTCGCCCAGGAGCGGACCGTAGAGGTGGACGGTGTGATCGTCCGGTACTCTGGGGAGCCGGGCGAGGCGGACCTGATCAGGGTGGCCGACAGGGAGAGGGCCCGGCGGGAGAAGGCCTGGGCCACCGCCGACCGGCTGCGCGATGAGCTCCACGTAGCCGGGTGGGCGATCAAGGACGCCCCTGAGGGTCCGATCGTGAACCCTCGATAGCCTGTGCAGGAGATCATCTACGGCGTTCGCCCCGTCGTCGAGGCGCTGAGGAGCCGGCGGCGGAGGGTCTTCGAGGTGTTGGACGCGGCGGGGGATAGGTCGGTAAGGGACGCGGCGGGCGTCGTGCCCGTCAAGAAGGTCCCCCGCGCCCGAGTCGAGGAGCTGGCTCGCGGCGGGGTCCACCAGGGTGTCGTGGCGCGCGTCGAGCCCTACCCATACTCAGGGCTGGAGGAGATCGTCTCTGTTCCTGAGCCGCTCGTCTTGGTCCTGGACGGCGTCACGGATCCGCGCAATCTCGGGGCTGTCTTGCGGGTGGGCGACGGGGCGGGGGCGAGCGGGGTGGTGATCCCGAAGGACCGAGCCGTGGGCGTCACGGCGGTGGCGGTCAAGGCGAGCACCGGGGCGAGCGAGCACGCGCGCGTCGCGCGCGAGACGAACCTGCGGCGGGCCCTCAACCGGATGAAGGAGGCTGGTATCTGGGTCTACGCCGCCGAGGTAGGCGGGACGCTCCACACGAAGCTGGACCTCGCAGGACCGGTCGCGTTCGTGCTAGGCAGTGAGGGGCGTGGCGTCAGGCGACTCGTTCGGGAAGGGTGCGACGGGACGGTCTCCGTCCCGATGCTCGGGGTTGTGGACTCTCTGAACGTCTCGGTCGCGGCGGCGGTTTTGCTCTACGAGGCGCGGAGGCAACGCGGGTGGCCCTGATTATGGACGGCTACAATGTGATCGGCGCCCTCGACCGCTACAGGGCCGCAGGCAGCCTCGATGCTGCGCGAGAGCTCCTGATCAACGACGCCCTGAAGGCGGCCGGGTGGACGGGCCGGTCTTTGATCGTGGTCTTCGACGCCGAACGTGGCCTGGGTCCTGAGAGGGCGGAACTGCGGGCCGGGGGGGCGGTGCGCGTTGTCTACAGCGCCCCGGGCGAGTCGGCAGACGACGTCATAGAACGTCTCCTCTCTCGGCTGGAGGACTCCGCCACGGTCTACACGGCGGACTTCGCCCTGCAGCGTACCGTTCTCGCCCGCGGCTCGACCCGCGCTACCCCGCGCGAGTTTGCGGACCTGCTCGACGAGCTGCCCGCCGTCACGCGCACTCCAGATGTCCCGCGTAAGGTCCGCGTAGCGGACCATCTCTCTCCGGAGACGCTACGGAAGTTGGAAGAGATCCGAAGAAGGGGTGGGTAGGTTTTAGGCATCAGACCACAGGCAGCAGGGAGACTGCCTGACGGAGCGCTCGTGTCTCGCTCCGAACCGGAAGGGACGCCTGCTAGAATAACCGTTGGCGGAACGGCACCGAGAGAACCGGCCAGAAGTCCTGACGGCTGAGGTTTGTAGCCTAATGCCTTATAAGCCCGGGTAGCTCAGTGGTAGAGCAGCCGCCTTGTAAGCGGCCGGTCGGGGGTTCGAATCCCTTCCCGGGCTCTCGTCAGGAGCTCGCGGGAGCCTGTTGAAAAGTCGGCGGCGTTTGTTACCATATCCGGGCGCTCCTCAGGGTGTGCGGCGGGGGTGTGCCCGGGGGTGTGCCCGGGGGTGTGCCCGAGTGGCCAAAGGGAGCAGACTGTAAATCTGCCGGCTTCGCCTACGGAGGTTCGAATCCTCCCGCCCCCACGAACAATATATGCCCCTGTAGCTCAGTGGTAGAGCACCTCCATGGTAAGGAGGGGGTCAGCGGTTCAAGTCCGCTCGGGGGCTCTGTGGCGGGGCCAGCGGCCTCGTCAGCGACATAGGTGTGGCGGTGTAGCTCAGTCGGTTAGAGCAGCGGAATCATAATCCGCGTGTCGCAGGTTCGAGTCCTGCCACCGCTACCTCCTTTTGTCCCCCGTAGAGATAGGAACGAGAAAGGAATCAAGATGTCTAGAGGGAAGTTCGAGCGCAACAAGCCGCACTTAAACGTGGGCACCATAGGCCACGTCGACCACGGCAAGACAACCCTTACGGCGGCCATAACCAAGGTGCTCGCTAAGGTGGTTCCAGATGATCC
>DASQVA010000374.1:0-2964 GCA_035641035.1 Rubrobacter sp.
AGCACGGGTACGTCGAGGATGACGTCGGCGTCGTCCTCGCTCGCGGCATTGGCATTGGCCCGAGCCTCTTCTTCCAGACGGTCTTCAGGTTCGCGCTGCGTCACGCCGATTTCCCATGAGAGAGTGCACCTCGTCGTGGTGTTTCCGTCTTCGTGCCCCCGCCATTCGGGGCATAAACGCCGCCCGCCGTAACGATTACCTCCCCTTCGCGGTCTACTTTGGGAACTCCGCGGGTAGAAAACGTACTGGACCGGAGACCAGACGGAGAGGAGACCCCGTGGCAGAAAGCGGTCAGCAGCAAGAGGGCGGGCAACAGCAGGAACAGCCGGGCCCGATGCAGCTCATGGGACGCGCGTTGACGGACATCCGCAAGGTGCAGAACATGCTGGAGCTTCAGAACCCGGGGCAGACCGAGGCGATCAAGATGCAGCGAGAGGCCGGGGACCTGGTATGGCAGGTGATCCAGTCCATGCAGCAGTCCCAGCAGCAGGGCTCCCAGTAATCTGTCATTAGCGGGCGTACCTTCGGGGGCGCGATTCGGTCCTACCGGCCGCGGTGGGGCCTCCGCAGCCCCTCCCTGTTGCGCGACGCCCAGGAGTCCATTGCGCCCCTCCAACGGGAAAAGGCGTGGTCCGGGCCGGGCCGGCGCTTCCCGCACACGCTGTCCATCAGGGCGCAGGCGAACAGGAACAGCTCGTGGTCGCCTCCGGCGTCCGGATGCAGCCGGGCCAGGAGGAGCCGCCACGCGCGGCGGTCTTGCAGCGATCTCTCCCCCCAGGGGAACCCCTCGGACATCCGTACCTCCACGCTTTTCTGGCATTCTAGTTGGGGATGGACCTCGGCGTAAACACGTTTCTTCTGGGACCACAACACCTTGAGGAGTCGGGAAGTCTTCCGTCCAGATGCGGCTCGCGTGGCTCGTGGCAGGGAACCTTATGGTTTTCCCTCCACACTGCACCAGGGTCTATCGGCGCGGATCGCCGCGGTCGGGCAGGGTCTTTATCTCCTTGACCCTCTGCTCGAATTCCTGGGCGGAGTTGGAGTTACCGAGCGCCCAGGCCAGATCCTTTATGTTCCGCTCGTTCGTTCGGACGAAGAGCATGGCCTCCCTGAGTTGCATGTCCTCGAAGGCGGCGACCGCAAGCCCCGTCACGTCCATCGGTTCTGGGACGTCCGCCTTTCGGCACATAGCGTACATTCGGGCCGCCTTGACGAGCTGCTCTTTGAACTCGCGCAACCTGGTCTTGTTGCGGTCCGTGTCGTCGGCCATCTTGCTCCTTTCAAGGAACCATCGCGAACGTTTAGCCTGGCCCCTTAATTGACGCGCGGAGAGAAGCCGAGAATGCGAACCAGAGACCCGGCAGGTCTTGCGCCCGAGAAAACCTACCCTACCTGTGCCTTTCCCCTTACGTTGATGGTATGTTACCTCCTGGCTGTTCCACGCTCTCCGCTGACGTCCTCAGGCTCAGCCAATAGCGCCCCTTTTGTCAGCTCGCCGATGCCCTAGTGGCCCATGAGCATCTCGCACCCTGCCTAGGAACAGAGAACGGGCGGACCTTTTTTGATGTCATCGGGCCCCTTGATCTGGACTCCGAAGGAGCCTCGTTCCGAGCGTGTTAAATGCCTCATCCATGATCTGCTCGAAGGTGTTTCCCAGATCGTCCTTTGCAACGCTCACCAGTCGCCCTTGCTCATCCACGTACTCATCCGTTACCGGAAGGTCGGCGACGGTACAGACGACGTTCTCGTCGATGATAGACCCGTTCTCGTCGTAAGTGGTCTCAAAGATCCAACCGGATTCGTCCACGCTGCGCTGGGTCGTCCCGGCGGCATTCGAGATCTGAGCCACGCGACGTTCGTCCAACCTCCGAGACAGTTCGCTCTCTTTGCTCCTCTCTCTTACATCCTCCACGGCGATGCGAAGCGCCACCTCGGCGATTTCGGACTTGGAAGGTCGAACATCCTCCCTCGACCGAAGCTCCCAACGAAGCCTCTCGAGTTCGACGCTGAGTTGCTTGGAGAGGTTGAAGGCAATACCGACTCGCTCCGCTTTCTCGTCCCAGGAAGCGGCAGCGCCGGGCGACCCGAGAGACTCTGAAGGGGCCTGTGGCTCGTCGGCGGCATCGAAGCTTTCGCTCAAGATGGTTCCCATGAGGTCATCCGGCACGCTTTTTCTCTTGCCCATGCTTATGTTCGTCCCCCTTTGGCGAGCAGCATTGCCAAGCGGTCGTAATCGGCGGCCCCGTGACTCCTTTTCGCGTACTCGAAGATATGTTGACCGAATCCCGGCGCCTCCGAGAGCTTCGAGTTGTAACGTACGGCCGGCCAGACAGCATCGGGGAAGTGTCGCTCCAACTGGTCCAGAATCTCCGCGCTTTTCTTCACCCGGCCGTCGTAGAAGGTGGGGATTATGCCCCGTATCAGGAGACCATCCCGGTAGCGTTGCACCTCCCTCACGCGGGTCAGGAAGTCGCCTATCCCTTGCAGAGCCAGCACCTCCATCGAGACCGGGATCAGGATCTCATCGACGTAGAAGAGGCTGTTGACGTTGAGGACGTCCCAGGAAGGCGCCGAGTCTAGCAGCACGAAATCGTAGCCCCGGAGGCCTTCGAGGACTTCGCTGAGCACCAGCTCGGAACGCATGTCCCTCCGAGAGATCATGCGCTTCACCCCGGAGAGATTCCCCCCGCCAGCGATCACGAACAGGTTCTCGCGGGCTTCTACCTGCACGTCGTCGAGGCCGGCATCGCCCTGCACGAGCTCGGCCAACCCCTCACCCGCCTGGACGCCCAGGCTCTTGGCCACCTGCCCTTGCGTGTCGCAATCCACGAGGAGGGTCCGGTGGCCCGCCAGCGCCAGCGCCGCGCCCACGTTCACGCAGGTCGTGGTCTTCGCGACACCCCCCTTCGCGTTGGTGAAAGCCACCTTTCTCAACCGCACCCCGCATGTAAGCCTAGCTTGCTT
>DASQVA010000375.1:0-18905 GCA_035641035.1 Rubrobacter sp.
TCTCGACCCTTTGCGGTCAGGTAGATCCCAGGCAGTATCAGAGCGTAGATCAGCAAGCTGAACGTGAACGGCGTGACCTCGGCCTGAAACGGCCAGCCCGAGTGGTTGCCCCGTATAACGTGGTCCACGTGGTGCAACGCGCTGAAGGCCACCGCGGCCGACGCGAAGACCAGCAAATAGCGCCGCGAACCGCCCCGTGCCGCCAGACCCATCGCGCCGCTCGCCCCGGCGCTCATCGCACGCCCTCATTCCGACGCCCTTCGGCCTCCCACAGGGCGTAGAAGATGCCGCCGCCGCGCACCCTGAGCTCCAAGTGCCCGCCCTCGGCCAGCTCCCCGAGCCTCCTGTCAACCTCGGCCACCGTCATCGAGGTCTCCACTGCCGCTGCGGCCGCCGAGATCTCACCGCTCCCCCGAATCGCCTCCAGCAACTCCCGCTCCCTCGCCTCCTCGGAGGCATGTACCGGCAGCCTCTCGGCCAGCCCCGTAACCCCGCTCGCCAGCAACCCCACCGCCGGGTACGCTAACCAGAAGTAGGTCGTGAAGACCCACCACAGAGCCGGATCGAAAACGGCCAAAAAGACCCCGGAGAGCGCCACCGGAACGAGCACCGAGAGCGCCGCCACAACTCGCGATCCAGAACTCATCTTCTCCGCCTCGAACCCCAGGAATTCGTGTCCGCCACGATGCCCATGGTGCCGCCACGACTCGAACCTTCCCCTGTGCCTTACAAACGATCTGCCACACATCTCCTCCTCCTCCGCTCGCTATTATGTAAGTCTTGACATATAGTACTCTACAGGTTGACGAGGATATGTCAAGAGTGACATAACAGATTTTTGGAGGACCATGACGACGCTTGGGTATGCAATCCTGGGTTTGCTCTCCCGGGAGGAGTTGAGCGGGTACGACCTCACGCAGCGGATGAAGGGGCGGGTCGGGTATTTTTGGAGTGCGAGGCACAGCCAGATCTACCCTGAGCTAGCGCGACTCGAGGAGGGTGGCTACGTGGTGCACAGCGTGATCGAGCAGCAGGAGCGCCCGGACAAGAAGGTCTACGAGATCACGGCCGAGGGGTTGGGAGTTTTGAAGGAGTGGGTCGTCCAGCCGCCGGTGCTCAAGTCTTCGCGGGACGAGCTGGTGCTGAAAGCGTACTCGATCTGGCTCGCCGATCCCGACGAGGCCGCGCGGCTCTTCCGGGGGGAGGAGTTGCGCCACGAGGAGCAGCTCGCCCACTACGAGGAGCTCGAAGCCTGGATGGAGGGGGAGTGGGGCGAGGACCTGACCCGCCCGGACAACGCTCGGTTCGCCACCCACGCGGCGCTCCGGCGCGGCATCATCTACGAGAGGGGGTCGGCGGAGTGGTGCCGCTGGGTGGCCAAATCTATCGAGGGCGAACGGGCGGTCTAAAGAAAGGCGAGCACAGAGGCGTGCAATCTTAGCCGCGATCTTCCGATAGAATCCAGGCGGGACGAGAGGGTTGGAGGAGGATGGAGCTACGGGAGTACCGTGAGGGAGACCTTGACGAGCTGATGCGCCTGGGGGTGGCTGCCTTCGGGGGGAGCGTCTCCGACTGGGAGGGGCACTTCCTCCCGGATAAGAATTCCCGCCTGGACCCGGAGCGGGTCTACGTCATCGAGGACGACGCGGAGGTCCGGGCGAGCGTTACGGTGCTTCCGCTGGAATCCTTTGTGGACGGCGAGCCGCGTCCGATGGGCGGTATCGCGGCGGTCATGGCGCATCCGGCCTACCGGCGACGGGGCTACGCGGGGGATTTGATGCGCGCCGCGCTGCGCGACATGCGGGAGCGGGAGGTCTCCTTGTCGCTGCTGGCACCCTTCGCCCACGCGTTCTACCGGTCCTTCGGGTACGAGCTCGCCACCGAGGCTATCGAGTACAGGCTCAAACCCTCCGACCTCTCGACCAGCCCCGAGCAGAGGTATCTGCGGGCCTACCGCGAAGGGGACCTACCCTCGCTGATGTCGCTCCTGGAAGAGGAAGCGAAGCGGCATCCCCTCTGCGTGCGCCGGAGCGAAAGACACTGGAGGTCGAGCCTGTCGCGGAAGGACCGGGAGGTCGCCGTCTACGGGCGGGAGGGGGACGTGGAGGGCTACGTCCTCTATAAGATGTCAGGGTGGGAGGAGAACGGGGACCCGCAACGCACGCTCTCGGTACAGGAGATGGTCGCCGCGACACCGCGGGCGAGGGATGCCCTGATCTCCTTCATGGCCGGGCTCGATCCCATGACATATGGAATAAAGCTCTACACCCCGCGCGGCGAGCCCCTGCATCCGTACCTGAAGAGCTCCTACGTGACCGCTAAGGTCGAGCCGGACCAGATGCTTCGCCTCGTGGGCGTGGAAGGCGCTTTGGGGTACCTGAACCGCGCGGCGGAAGCGCCGCTCGTCCTCGAAGTCTCGGACGACGGGGTGCCGGAGAACGTGGGCGAGTACACCCTTGGTGTCGGCGAGGTCGTCCGCGGGGCGGAGGCCGCAGAGCGCGTGTCGCTCGACGTACGCCAGCTCGCCCGGCTCTACGCCGGGTACCTCCCGGCCCGCCAGCTCGCCAGGTACGGGCTCGTCGAGCCGGGATCCGAGAGGGCTCTGGAGCTGCTGGAGACGCTCTTCCCGGTCGGAGATCCTTGGCTCTTCGAGCCGGATCATTTTTGAGTTGGCTTCTGTTATCAGCTCCTCTGCAAATCGCCGACACCTTCGAGGGCTAGCGGCAGGCTTCTCCAGCACCGCTGTAAACTACGGGATGGCGGACGGGGGATGCTTCGTCCGAGGAGAGGCTGACGGCTGATACCTGGAACTCGATGCCTGAGCCGACCAAGGAGGCGCGATGGAGACCACGGGTACCGTAGGCTACGCGGCTATGTTCGAGCAGTTCCACCCGACAGAGCTCTTGAACTGGTGCAAGACGGCGGAGGAGTCGGGGTTCGGCTCCGTGATGGCCTCCGACCACTTCCACCCGTGGACCCCGGATCAGGGTCAGAGCGCCTTCGTCTGGTCCTGGATGGGTGCGCTCGGGGCGACGACGAACCTCCGCTTCGGCACCGGCGTGACCCCGCCCGGCTTCCGCTACCACCCGGCCATCATCGCCCAGGCCGCCGCGACGCTCGAGGCGATGTACCCTGGTCGCTTCTGGCTAGGACTCGGCGCGGGGGAGGCACTCAACGAGCACATCGTCGGCGAGTACTGGCCCGAGGCCCCGACCCGTCTGCGCATCCTCATGGAGGCCATAGAGATCATCCGCAAGCTGTTCACGGGCAAGGTCGTCAAGTACCAGGGTGAGCACATCCGGCTCGAGAGCGCGAAGCTCTACACGATGCCCGACACCCCGCCCCCGATCTACGTTGCGACCGCGGGACCCATACAGAGCCGCAGGACCGGGGAGTTCTGCGACGGAATCATCACCGTCGGCGCGGCGGACGACAAGATAAACATGCTTATGCAGAAGTTCGAAGAAGGCGCGCGTCGCGCGGACAAGGACCCGTCCACGATGCCCCGCATGATACAGCTCCACGTCTCCTGGGCCGAGCGCCAGGAGGAGGCCGAAGAGCAGGCCGTCCGCGAGTGGCCCAACGGCGGCATGCCCTTCCCCAAGGCCGACATACGAAACCCCGAGGACTTCGCGGCGATGGCCAAGCAGGTCTCCATCGGAAACTTCAAGAACCGCGTGCTCATTAGCGCCGACCTGGACAAGCACCTCGAGCACGTCCAGCACTACGTGGACCTAGGCTTCGACGAGGTCTACGTCCACAACGTGGGACGCAACCAAGAGGAGTTCATAAAGGCCTACGGCGAGCGCGTGATCCCCAAGCTCCGCTGGCCCACCTGAGACAGTTTACAACCCGTCTTCCCGTTGCCTATACTGCCCCTCAAGGAAAGGGAGGCGAACACGGAGAGACGGGTTCCGCAGAGCAAGGGTTTATCGCCGCCGACGGGGCCGGTGTTCCTTGCAGACAAACTTGTATCGAGGCGTGGGGTGGATCATGTTCCTCGGGCCGGGGGCAACACAGCACACAGTCCTCCATACCTCCATAGTTTCACGGGCGGAACGCCCGCGTGGCTCCCGTGCGCGCGAGCTTCCGCCCGTACCGGAAAGGAGTAGGAGCTTTGGGTAGGATGCTCTTTAGTGATGGTACGGTCGTGACCGCCGAGGGCAGCTACCGGGCTGACGTGCTCGTCGAGGGCGAGAAGGTAGCGGCCGTCGGCACGAACCTCGATGCGGACGGCGCCGAGATAATCGGTGCCTCGGGTAAGCTCGTCATGCCCGGCTTTATAGACGCCCACACCCACATGGACATGCCCTTCGGGGGCACCGTTACCGCCGACGACTGGGCTACGGGTACGGAGACGGCGGCGGCCGGCGGCACCACCATGCTCATAGACTTCGCCCTGCAAGAGGCCGGCGGAACGCTGGCCGGGGCGTTCGAGACGTGGACGGAGAAGGCCAGGGGCAAGGCGATCGTAGACTACGGCTTCCACGTCGCCATAACGGACCTGCGCGACGACATAAAGGCCGAGCTCCCGAGCCTCGCCGAGAAGGGCGTGGCCTCGGTCAAGATCTTTATGGCCTACAAGGGCACGCCCCTCTACACCGAGGACGACGACCTCTTCGAGGTGTTGCAGCTCAGTCGCGAGGCCGGCGTCCTCGTGCTCGTCCACGCCGAGAACGGGGATGTGATCTCCAAGCTCCAGGAGCAGGCGCTCGCCCGCGGCGACACCGCCCCCCGCTTCCACGCCCTCACCCGCCCGCCTGAAGTAGAGGCCGAGGCTACGAACAGGGCAATCCGGCTGGCCGAGGTGGCAGGGGCCCCGATCCTCGTCGTTCACGTCTCCTGCGCACCGGCGCTAGAGGCCATCCACCTCGCCCACGAGCGGGGTCAGACGGTCTACGCCGAGACCTGCCCGCAATACTTCGCCTTCTCCTACGACGACCTCGCCCGCGAGGGTTTCGAGGGCGCCAAGTACGTCTGCTCCCCACCCCTGCGCGACCCGGAGAACCGCCCCGCGCTGTGGAACGGGCTCAAGACGGGGGACCTCCAGATCTTCGGCTCCGACCACTGCTCTTTCAACTACGAGGGCCAGAAGGAGCTGGGCAAAGACGACTTCACCCTCATCCCCAACGGCCTGCCCGGCGCCGAGGAGCGCGCGATGACGCTCTGGACGCTCGGCGTGCGCGGAGGGAAGCTCTCCGAGAACCAGTTTGTCGCGGTGCTCTCCACCAACCAGGCGCGCATCTACGGCGCGTATCCGAGAAAGGGGACGCTGGCGCCCGGCGCCGACGCGGACATCGTGCTCTGGGACCCTGAGCTCAGGACGACGGCGACGGCGTCGAACAGGCACGGCAACGTGGACTACACGCCTTACGAGGGGGTGGAGTTCACCGGTGGTCCGGCCTCTGTGTACGTACGGGGCGGGCTCGTGTACAGGGACGGCGAGGTCGTCGGCGAGCGGGGTTCCGGGAGGTTCGTCGAGCGGAGCTTCACGGCGACGGAGGGACTGGAGGTGCGGGTATGACGAACCCCGAGGAGCTTCTTCGGCGGCACAGGGCGGCGTTGCCGTCGTGGACGCCGCTTTATTACGAGAAGCCGCTAGAGCTCGCGTGCGGCGAGGGTTTCAGGGTGTGGGATTCCGAGGGGAACGAGTACCTGGACTTTTTCGGTGGGATCGTCACGACCATCAGCGGCCACGCGTTGCCCGAGATAACCGAGGCCATCAAGAGCCAAGTAGATAAGATCCTGCACACCTCGACGCTGTACCTGATCGAGAACCAGGTCAAGCTGGCCGAGAAGCTGATAGATCTCGCCCCTATCTCGGGCGAGAAGAAGGCCTTCTTCGTCGGCAGCGGCTCGGAGGCGAACGAGGCGGCGCTCCTCTTCGCAACGCGCTACCGCAAGTCCAGCGAGATCATCGCCCTCCGCTCCTCCTACCACGGCAGCACCTTCATGACGATGGGCATAACGGGCCAGAGCAACTGGAGCCCGACCTCGCGCTCCGCCCTCGACGTCGCGTACGCCCGCAACCCCTACCAGCTTCGTTGTCCGCTCTGCCGCAACGAGGGGCGCTGCAACCTCCTCTGCGCCGACGACGTGCGCGCCGTGATCGAGGAAGAGACCACGGGCAGCGTCGCGGCTTTTATCGCCGAGCCCATCCAGGGCGTCGGGGGCTTCGTCGAGGCCCCGTACGGCTACTTTGAGCGGGTAAAGAGCATCCTGGACGAGACGGGGGTGCTCCTGATCTCCGACGAGGTCCAGACGGGCTTTGGGCGCACGGGAGACCACTTCTGGGGCATCGACGCCTTCGACGTGGAGCCCGACATGATCGTGATGGCCAAGGGCCTCGGCAACGGCCTCGCCATCGGCGCCGTCGTCGGCCGGGCCGAGGTCGTAGAGTCCGTCGCCCCGAACCTCCACCTCTCCACCTTCGGCGGCAACCCGATCTCCACCGTCGGCGCCCTCGCGAACATCAATTACGTCTTGGACAACGACCTGCAAACAAACGCCCACGAGGTCGGCACCCACCTAAAGGATCGACTCCTGAAGATGGCTGTGGACCACCCCACCATCGCCGAAGTCAGGGGGCGTGGCCTTATGCTCGCCCTGGAGCTTACCGGGGAAGGCCTTGTGCCAGACCCGGCAGCGGCCAACCGCTTCCTCGAGGCGTGTCGCGCCCGCGGCCTGCTCGTCGGCAAGGGCGGCCTCAAGGCGAACACCATCCGCATCTCCCCGCCGCTCGTCATCACCCGCGAGGCGGCCGACGAAGCCGCGGACATCATGGAAGAGGCCCTCGTCGAGGTGGAGGCCGGCACCAGGGAGAGGGTCGGCTAGTGCAGACCGAAGGGGTGGACGCCCGCCGCGCCGTCGAGGAACTTAAAGAGCTCGCCTACCTCACCGGCGGCCCCGACGGCGCCCGCCGGGTCGCGTGGACCGACGAGTGGAGAGAGGCCCGCGACTGGCTGCGCGGGAAGCTCGAGGGGATAGACAGCCTGGAGATAGAGACCGACGAGGCCGGCAACCTCTGGGCCACCGCCCCCGGCGACTCCGAGAGAGCCGTCCTGCTCGGCGGCCACATAGACTCCGTCCCGCAGGGGGGCTGGCTCGACGGCGCCCTCAACACCGTCGCCGCGCTCGAAGTCATGCGGGCCCTCGCCCCGCGGCAGCGTCCCGTCACCCTGCGGCTCGTGGACTGGGCGGACGAGGAGGGGGCCCGCTTCGGCCGCAGCCTCTTCGGCTCGGGCGCCGCAGCGGGCGCTCTGAAGCCGGACGACGTGCACAAGCTCAAGGACAGGGACGGCGTCGCTCTGCCCGACGCCCTTCTAGAGCACGGCGTTGTCCTCGACCGGGTCAACGAGGCTGGTAGGCAACTGGAGAACGCCGTCGCCTACCTGGAGCTTCACATCGAGCAGGGGCCTGTCCTAGAGAGGATGAACCTGCCGCTCGGCGTCGTGCTCGGCACCTTCGGCGTCGAGCGACACGCGGTCCGCTTCACGGGCCAGCACGCCCACTCCGGCTCCACGCCGATGGACGTGCGAAGAGACGCCTTTATAGCGGCGGCCCGCTCTGCGACGGCCTTCAGGGACGACGCCGCGGCTCGCGACGACGTGCGCGCCACTACGGGGTTCGTGAACGTGAGCCCGGCCATCGTGACGGCGTTCAACGGTCTCTGCGAGATGTCCCTCGACCAGCGGGCCCTCGACCCAGACGTGCTCGCTGACATGCTCTCGAAGGCCAGGGAGGCGAGCGAGAGGGTCGCCGAGGAGGAAGGCGTCTCTGTCGAGTGGGAGCGGCTGTGGCAGATAGAGCCAATACCGTTCGACGGCGAGTTGATCTCGCTGGCAGAGGAGGCCGTGATGGAGGTCTCGGGGCAGTCGCACCGGCTGCCGAGCGGGCCGTTGCACGATGCGGCGGAGATGGCGCGCCTGATGCCCACGGTGATGCTGTTCGTCAAGAGCCTTAGGGGCCTCAGCCACACGAAGGACGAGGACACGCCGGAGGAGGACCTGGAGCTCTCGGTGCGGACCCTACACCGACTCGCGGAGAAGTCGGTGGATTGGGCGGCGCACAGAAGTTAAGACGTAGACGACGAGGAAAGCGGGGAAAGGGTGGAGAGAGAAGAGTTTAGGGATCTGGCGGTAAACAACCAGGCCGAGCTGGACCGGATCAAGGCGGCGAACATGTCGTCCAGCCTGTACAACGAGGACCTGGCGCCGACCGGTCCCGAGGAACGGACGTGGACGACGTACAACATAGCGGCGCTCTGGATCGGGATGGCGATAGTCATCACGACCTACACCCTGGCCTCGGGCTTGATGGCCGCTGGGATGAACTGGTGGCAGGCCCTCCTAACCATCTCTCTGGGTAACATACTCGTACTCATCCCGATGCTCCTCAACGCCCACGCTGGCACCAAGTACGGCGTCCCCTTCCCGGTCTTCGTCCGTGCCTCCTTCGGCGTGCGCGGGGCGAACTTCGCGGCTATAGCCAGGGCCTTGGTCGCCTGCGGGTGGTTCGGTATACAGACCTGGATCGGGGGTCTCGCCCTCGACGCGCTCCTGACGGCAGCCTGGGGCGGCTGGGCCAACGTCCCCGGGCACGCGTTCATAACCTTCTTTATCTTCTGGGCGATACAGCTCGTGATCATCCTGCGTGGCATCGAGGGGGTCAAGGTCTTCGAGTCCTTCGCCGCTCCGCTGCTCCTTGTCGGCAGCCTCGCCCTCCTGGTGTGGGGGTTCTCGGCGGGCGGGGGCATCGGCACCGTGTTCAAGACCTCGGCGCAGCTGCAGCAGGGCGACACGCCGTTCTGGGCGCTCTTCTGGCCGTCTTTGGCGGCGAACGTGGGCTACTGGATCACGCTCTCCCTCAACATCCCGGACTTCACCCGCTACGCGAAGACCCAGCGCTCGCAGGTACTCGGGCAGACACTCGGGCTCCCGCTCACGATGACGGCCTTCAGCTTTATCGGGATCGCGGTCACGGCGGCGACCATCGTGGTCTTCGGCGAGGCTATCTGGGACCCGGTCGCCCTCATCACGCAGCTGGCCCAGAACGCGCCGGTGATCCTGATCCTGGCTATGATCATCATCGTGATCGCCCAGATCTCGACGAACATGGCCGCGAACGTGGTCTCTCCCTCGTTCGACTTCTCGAACCTGGCGCCGAAGTACATCTCGTTTCGTATGGGCGGCCTCATCACCGCCATTATCGGCGTGATCTCGTTCCCATGGGTGCTCTTCAACAACGTGGGCGCCTACATCTTCACCTGGCTCGTCGGCTACGGCAGCCTCCTCGGGGCCATCGGGGCGGTGATGATCGTGGACTACTGGATCGTACGCAAGAGGCAACTCGACCTCGCCGAGCTCTACAAGATGGACGGCCGCTACTCCTACTCGAACGGCTGGAACTGGCGCGCCGTTACGGCCGTCTTTATCGGCGTCGTCCCGGTCATCCCCGGTTTCCTCAAAGCCGCCACGACCCCCGGCTTCGCCGGCGTGTTCCAGAACCCGACCTTTATCGAGAGCCTCTATAACTACGGCCTGTTCTTTACCTTCGGTGTCTCCGCTCTCGCATACCTGGCCCTCTCCATGCTCGGGGGTCGCCCCGAACCCGCCCGCGAGCCGGAGACCACTTAGGAGGTAGCCGATGCCGGACACCTCCACGTTCGTCCTCTTCGTCGTCGCGGCCCTAGCGCTGCTGCTCGTGCCTGGCCCTGCCGTCTTCTATGTAGTCGCCCGCAGCGTGGAAGGCGGCCGGGTCACCGGCCTCGTCTCGGTACTAGGCGTGGAGCTAGGCACCCTCGTGCACGTGCTCTTCGCCGCGGCGGGGCTCTCCGCCGTCCTGGCCTCCTCGGCGACCGCCTTCTCCGTCGTGAAGTGGCTTGGCGCGGCCTACCTCGTCTACCTCGGCCTCCAGCACCTCCTAGCCCGCGACGGCGGCGAGGACGAAGGGGGGTTGCCTGCCGGGGGAGGGGGGCGGCTCCCGCGCGTCTTTACGCAGAGCGTGCTCGTCCAGGTTTTGAACCCCAAGGTCGCGCTCTTCTTTCTCGCCTTTCTGCCGCAGTTCGTGGACCCCTCGCGGGGCGCTGCGTGGACGCAGGTGGTCGTGCTTGGCGCGACTCTCGCCGCCCTCGGGCTGTTCACGGATGGCCTCTACGCGCTCTTGGGCGGGGCTGCGGGCGACTGGCTGAAGCGGCGTAGCGTGGGCGGGGGCCTCAGGCGGGCGAAGCGATACGTCCCCGGTGTGATCTACCTGGCCCTCGGCGCGGCCACCGCGGTCTCGGGCTCAGGCAAGGATTAGGGAGGGAAGGCATGAACTTCGGTGTCACGCTCCAGACCAACCCACCTGCCAAACGTGTCGTTGAGTTAACACAAAAAGCCGAGCGACTCGGGTTCACGCACGCGTGGACCTTCGACTCGCACATCCTGTGGCAGGAGCCATACGTCATCCACTCGCAGATGCTCGCGGCGACGGAGAGGATAGTCGTCGGCCCCTTCGTAACCAACCCTGTCAGCCGGGACCCTTCGGTGACGGCCTCGACCTTCGCCACGCTAAACGACATGTTCGGCAACCGCACGATCTGCGGCATCGGGCGGGGTGACTCGGTGGTGCGGGTTCTCGGCCGCAAGCCGACTACGCTGCGGCAGCTCGAGGATGCCATGCGCGTCATTAAGGAGCTCGCCGAGGGCCGCGAGACGGAGTACGGCGACGTGAAGGTCCACATTCCGTGGGTGAAGGACGGCAAGCTCGACGTGTGGATGGCCGGCTACGGCCCGAAGGCCCTAAATCTCATCGGCCGAAAGGCCGACGGCTTCATCCTGCAGCTCGCGGACCCCGTGATCCTTGAGTGGACCATGAAGCACGTCCACGCCGCTGCCGTAGAAGCAGGCCGAGATTCCAAGGACGTGAAGGTCTGCGTCGCCGCGCCTGCCTACGTCGGAGACGACCTCGCCCACCAGCGCGATCAGTGCCGGTGGTTCGGGGGCATGGTCGGAAACCACGTAGCCGACCTCGTGGCCCGGTACGGCGAGGACGGCGAGGTTCCGCACGCCCTCACCGACTACATAAGAGCCCGCGAGGGCTACGACTACTCCCACCACGGTAAGGCCGGCAACCCCACAACGGACTTCGTCCCCGACGACATCGTGGACCGCTTCTGCGTGCTCGGCACCGTTGAGGACCATGTCGCGAAGCTGAAAGAGCTGAAGGAATTGGGCGTGGACCAGTTCAACATCTACCTCATGCACGACGCGCAGGAGGAGACGCTCGACGCCTACGGGGAGGAGATCACGCCCGCTCTCGACCGGGTCGATGCGCCTGGATAGGGGGTACGATGCGAGGCAAACCGCGAGGGAGAATAGAGAGGGGGGTACGTGCAGGAGTTGATCCTTCGTAGGGCCCGGCTCGGGGGGGAGACCGTGGACATAGCCGTGGCCGGGGGTCGTATAACTCGCATCTCGACAAGCATCGACGCTCGGGCGGAGCACGAGATCGACGCGGGGGGCCGCCTGGTCTCGCCGCCCTTCATCGAGTCCCACGTGCACCTGGACACGACCCTCACGGCGGGCGAGCCGCGGTGGAACGAGTCGGGGACGCTCTTCGAGGGGATCCAGATTTGGTCTGAGCGCAAGAAGACGCTCGACCGCGAGGACGTGGTGGGGAGGGCGACGGAGCTCCTGCGGTGGCAGGCGGCCCAGGGCGTGCTCTACGTGCGCACCCACGCTGACGTCACCGACCCCGAGTTCAAGGGCCTCAAGGCCTTGCTCGAGGTCAAAGAGCGGGTGCGAGACTGGGTGGACGTGCAGATCGTCGCCTTCCCGCAAGAGGGGATGCTCTCTTACCCTGGGGGAGTCGAGCTCATGGAGGAGGCGCTCAGGCTCGGCGCCGACGCGGTGGGGGGCATACCTCACTACGAGCACACCAGGGAGATGGGTGTCGAGTCCGTAAAGGAGAGCTTCCGGCTCGCGGAGAAGCACGACAGGCCCGTGGACATCCACTGCGATGAGACCGACGACCCGCAGTCGCGCTTTCTGGAGGTCATGGCCGCGGAGGCGATACGCACCGGATTAGGACCGCGCGTTACCGCCAGCCACACCACGGCGTTCGGGAGTTACGACAACGCCTACGCCTTCAAGCTCATGGGGTTTCTGGCAAAGAGCGGCATCAACTTCGTGGCGAACCCCCTGATCAACATAACCTTGCAGGGGCGCTACGACACCTATCCCAAGCGGCGGGGCATCACCCGCGTCAAGGAGCTCTGGCAGAGCGGCCTGAACGTGTCCCTGGGCTACGACGACATCATGGACCCGTGGTACCCCCTGGGCACCGGTGGCATGCTGCAGCCCGCGCACATGGCCGTGCACGCGTGTCACATGACGAGCCGCAAGGAGGTTACGGCCTGCTTCGACATGGTGACGGAGAAGGCAGCCCGGACCCTAGGGATAGAGGATTACGGCCTCGCCGAGGGGAACCCGGCCAACCTCGTGCTGGTTGACGCCCCGGACAAGTGGGACGCGATCCGGCGCCTGGCCGCGACGATACTGGTGCTGAAAAACGGCGAGGTGGTGGCCGAGACCAGCCCGGCCGAGACCAGGCTGATGGGCGAGGTCGTCGACTACCAGAGAGGAAATGCGCGGGAGGAGACCAGATCCAGCGTCGCGAGCCACGAGCGGGAGGGGGGGAGAGATGGATAGGTTGGGAGACGAACGCACCGAGCTGGCCGAGGCCACGCATCTGGAGAGGCACAACGCTATCACGCCCGTCCCGGACGAGTACAAAGACGCAACGGCGTTGGACCAGTTCTGGATCTGGGCCGGCGCCAATATCGCGCCGATCAACTGGGTACTGGGGGCCCTAGGGATCGTGCTCGGGCTCGGTTTCTGGGAGACCGTGCTCGTCTTGGCCGTGGGCAACGCGCTCGGGGTGGTGATCTTCGGCGCGTTCGTCCTGATGGGGCAGCGCACCGGGGTGACGCAGATGGTCCTGACGCGTAGCGCGTTCGGTCGCAGGGGCGCTTATCTGCCGGCCCTCTTCCAGATGATAATTGCCACGGGCTGGATCGCGGTCAACACTTGGATCATCCTTGACCTCACCGCAGCCCTGCTCGAGAAGCTCGGCATACCGGGCACCCCGTTCGCCAAGGTCGTCCTGGTGCTGGTGATAATGGCGGTACAGGTCGGCCTGGCGACGCTCGGCTTCTACGCGATCCGTACCTTCGAGAAGTACACGGTGCCGATCACGCTGGTCATCCTCGTCGCGATGTCCGTCGTCGCCTGGACGAGCGGCGACATCAACTGGGGCTTTGCCGGCGAGGCCGAGGGCGCCGACCGCTGGACCGCGATGAGCCAGGTAATGACCGCCATAGGCGTCGGGTGGGGGATTACCTGGCTGGCTTACGCCTCCGACTACTCCCGCTTCGTCCCCCGCACGGTGCCCCGCAAGAAGCTGTTCTGGGCTGGCGCCATGGGGCAGTTCGTGCCGGTCTTGTGGCTCGGGATCCTCGGCGCGTCCATCGCCACGACGGGCACGGGCGCGGACCCAGCCGTGATCATTGTTCAGACGTTCGGCGCGCTCGCCGTGCCGGTCCTGCTCCTGGTGATCCACGGCCCCATCGCTACCAACATCCTCAACGTCTACTCGATGTCGGTAACGGCGCTCGCCATGGATATTAAGGTGCCCAGGCACGTGCTGGCGCTAGCCGTCGGCGTCCTGGCCACCGCATTCACTACCTACCTCGTGTTCGCCGGGAGCGTCGCCGAGCAGCTCGACTTCTGGCTGGCCAGCGTGGTCGCCTGGGTCAGCCCGTGGGCGGCGATCATGCTGGTCCACTACTACGTGATCCGGCGCGAAGAGATAGACGTGGACGCCCTCTACCAATCGCCTTCCGAGTCGCGGGTGGGCGACGTGAGCTGGGCTGCGATGACATCCCTGCTCGTCGGCCTCGTGGTGACGTGGATGTTCCTCTACGGGCTCGTCGAGCCGCTGCAAGGACCCGTCGCCCGCGCGCTCAACGGCCTCGACCTCTCGTGGCTCGCCGGGATGCTCACGGCCGGACTGCTCTACTACGGCCTCCACAGGCTCGGTGTGGGCACCAGACGAGACGACCCCAGGGAGACGGCCGACGAACCCGCCGGCGCGCCGCGACGGGACCTATCCGGCGGGTGATGCGACCGAGGTGGGATCGAAGCGCGGAGCGACGCAGCCGGCGGGCCACCCCGCCTTGCCTCGTGTACTCTTGCGCGGTATGAGGGTCCAGCAGAACGACGCCGGCAAAGACCAAATGTTCTCGGCAGATGAGGCCACCCTTCGGGTTCTTTGCCGGGGACGTGGCGTCGAAAGAGCCGGGTAGAGGGCCGCTTGGAGAACGCGGTCAGCATCGAAGGACTGAGCTACCGTTACAGGGGGCAGGAGAGACCCGCGCTCGACGGGGTGGACCTTGAGGTGGCCGAGGGCGAGTTCGTGGTCGTGATGGGGCCGTCTGGGGCGGGGAAGAGCACGCTTTGCGTCTCTCTGAACGGCCTGATACCCCACTTCTTCCGGGGCCGGATGGAGGGGGAGGTACGGATCCGGGGGCGCTCGACGCGCGAGGGGAAGGTCGGAGAGTTCGCCAGGGAGGTGGGGCTGGTCTTTCAGGACTTCGAGGCGCAGCTCTTCTCCACTAACGTCGCTCTGGAGGTGGCGTTCGGGCCCGAGAACTTCAGGGTGGAGCGGGAGGAGATGGCCCGGCGGGTGGAGAGCGTGCTTGGGCGGGTGCGGCTCGAGGGGTTCGAGGGACGCCAGCCGGCGACGCTCTCGGGCGGGCAGAAGCAGCGGCTCGCCATCGCGTCTGTCTTGGCGATAGAGCCTCGGATACTGTGCCTGGACGAGCCTACGACGGACCTCGACCCTATCGGGAAGCTCGGGGTATTCGAGATCGCCGAGGAGCTCAAGGATCGCGATGACGTCACGCTCATCGTCGTCGAGCATGAGACCGAGGAGACGCTGGATGCCGACCGGATCGTGGTACTGCGCGACGGAAAGATCGCTGCTGACGGCCCGGCGCGCGAGATCCTGCGCGACGTAAAGCTCCTCGAAGGATCCAGGGTCCAGCCCCTGCAGGTCGCGCGCTTCTTCCATGAGATGGGGTTCTGGCAGGCCCAACTCCCCCTGACGCCCGCGGAGGGGACCAAGGAGTTTAGGCGGCGCGACTGGCGCGTAAACCCGGAGCGCCACCGCGAGCTGGTCGCGGAGGACGCGAAGAGGGGCGAGGCATACGGGGAGCCACTCATAGAGGTGGAGAGGCTCGCGCACCGCTATCCGAACGGCGTGGTTGCGCTTGAGGACGTGGACCTGGTTGTGCGCCAGGGCGAGTTCCTCGCGGTGCTGGGGCAGAATGGCTCGGGGAAGACGACACTCGTGAAACACTTCAACGGACTGCTCGAACCTACCGAAGGGTCGGTGCGGGTGGGTGGAGAGGAGACCACGGCCCAGGGGGTACGCAGGCTTGGCCAAAGGGTCGGGTACGTGTTCCAAAACCCGGACCACCAGATCTTCTCGGACACCGTCTCCGAGGAGGTCGGGTTCGGGCCCAAGATCCGAGGTATGGAAGAAGGTGAGGTGGAGGAGCGGGTCTTCGAAGCGCTGGCCGCCGTCGGGCTCGAGGGCTACGAGGGGGAGGACCCTTTCGGGCTCACGAAAGGCGAGCGCCAGCGGGTCGCGGTGGCGAGCGTGCTGGCGGTGCGCCCTGAGGTCCTGATCCTGGACGAGCCGACCACGGGCCTCGACTACGCAGAGCAGCGCAGCATGATGGACCTCGTCAAGCGCTTGAACGATGCTGGCTCCACGATCATCGTCGTCACCCACACCATGTGGGTTGTCGCCGAGTACGCGCATCGCGCCGCCGTCGTGCGCGACGGCAGGGTGGTCCTCTCCGGGCCCGTACGCGAGATCTTCACGGAGGAGAACCAGCTGCGGGACGCCTCGCTGCGTCCGCCGCACATCGTCTCCTTGGGCAACTCGCTCGGGTTTCCCGTATTGTCGGTCGAGGAGATGCTGCGGGTGACGGAGGTAGACGGGAGGGAGATGGAGTAGTGGACCCGTTTCTGTACCTGGACAGGGACACGTTCGTCCACCGGCTGGACCCGCGGACGAAGATGTTCTTGCTCGTCGGCGCCTTCGTCCTAACCTTCCTGTTCGTGAACCCGCTGTACCAGCTCGGAGTGCTCGCGTTAGTGCTCCTCTTCGGGGCCCTGGCGAGGTCACTCGTGAACCTCAAGCGTATCTGGTTCATCCTCGTCATGGTGGGATTGATGACCGTGATACTGTGGTCCATCTTCGCGAGCGGGGAGACGTCGTTGTTCTGGTTCGTGGAGAGGGAGGCCGTGCTCTACGGGATCGGGATTGCCCTCCGGATAGACATCACGATCATCGCGGGCATGATCTTCCTTTCCACCACCCGCAACGAGGAGATAGCGACCGGGTTGGTGAAGCTAGGCCTCCCGTACCGCTTCGCCTTCGCGATCTCGACCGCCTTGCGGCTCGTCCCGACCATAGCGGCCACGGGCTCGACCATCGGCCAGGCCCAGCGCTCGCGCGGGCTCGACCTGGAGTCGGGCAACATCATCCAGCGCATAAGGAAGAACACTCCGCTTCTGATCCCAGTCTTCGTCTCGACGATCCGCTCGACCAACGTGTTCAGCATGGCGCTGGAGTCGAAGGGGTTTGGGGCGAGCCCGGACCGCACCTATTTTCTGCGGCTCGCGATGGGACGCCGGGACGTGCTGGTTCTGCTAGTGTTCGCGTTGTTGCTCGGCGCCGCGGCGGCGCTGCGGCTCATGGGTTACGGAGGGCTGGAGGGCTTTAGCCGCTAGAGAGCGAACAGGGGAGGTTTGCGGTGAAGGAGATCTTTACGATGTGGCGGCACACGCAGATGGTGGTGCTGGTTGCCCTCAGCGCGGCGATCTACGCGGCGGTACTTATCCCGTTCAAGGGGTTCACGATCATACCGGGCTTCACCGAGGTCAGGCCCGCCAACGTCTTCCCGTTCGTCTTTGGGCTGCTGTTCGGCCCGGCTGGCGCTTGGGGGGCGGCGGTAGGGAACCTGATCGGGGACTTCTTCGGCACTTTGGGGATAGGCAGCATCGCCGGGTTCGTCGGCAACTTCTTTCTCGGCTTCATCCCGTACAAGATGTGGGGGGCCTTCTTCCGGCGCGGGGAGAACATGGAGACGAACGTGAACTCCGGCAAAAAGATCGCGGTGTACGTCGCCCTGGTCATACTCGCCTCGGCCGTGTGCGCGGTCTGGATCGCCTGGTTCAACGACCTAATCGGCTTCGTGCCCTTCGCGGCGCTCGCCTCGATCATCACCGTCAACAACGCCATCGCGGGGCTGGTGCTCGGTCCGATCTTCCTGCTCGTCCTCTACCCTAGGGTGAAGCGGTGGGGTCTCCTATGGACGGAGATCATGCCCCCCGACGAGGTCCCGGCCTCCCGCCTCCAATTCCTCGGCAACCTCCTCATGTGGGTCGGCGGGATAGGCGCCCTCGTCGTCGGCCTAATCCTAGGGCTCGGCCTCTACGACCAGGGCATCGCCGCCGCCGGGTTCGCCCCGAGCGCCGGGGGTGCGAGCGGTGCGGTCATAGGGCTGGCCCTCCTTCCGTTCCTCGCGCTCATTATATTCGCTAGCTTCCTGCTCGGCGGTCGCGAACAGGTCGAGGCCGCCGAGGAAGAGGCCGGCCCCTCCGGCGCTCGTTAGGGGAGGCGCTATGCAGAGCGAATCCATAGTCAGGGACCCGTCCCTCGCGCCGGACGGTCACAGAAAGATCGACTGGGCCGCCGAGCACTCGCCGGTCCTGAATATCGTCCGCGACAAGTACCTGAAGGACGGCACATTCGAGGGCCTCGGCGTTGGCGTGGCCCTCCCCATCGAGGCCAAGACCGCCTATCTTACGGTTGTCCTCGCCGAGGCCGGGGCGGACGTGGCCGTGGCGAGCCCCGGTCCCTTCTTCGTGCAGGATGATGTGGCCGCAGCCCTCGCCGAGCGCGGCGTGACGGTCTACGCCTCCTCCGAGGCCGCGCCCGAAGAGGCCGACCGAGAGATGGAGCGGGTCCTCGACCGGGCGCTAGACGGCAAGGAGGCCGTCCTCATAGACGACAGAGCCGGGCTGGTGCGGCTGGCGCACACCACAAGGCGCAACCTCATAGGCGGCGTGCGCGGGGCGTCCGAGGAGACGACCAGCGGGGTAGCCAAGTTCAGTGCGATGGAGCGGGAGGGTATTCTCGAGTTCCCGGTCATCGCGGCCAACGACGCGCGGTGTAAGTACCTCTTCGACAACCGCTACGGGACCGGGCAGTCCACCCTCACGGCGATCATGCAGAATACTAACTTGATGGTCGGTGGCAAGCGCTTCGTCGTGCTCGGCTACGGCTGGGGCGGCAAGGGCATAGCGCGCTACGCAGCCGGCCTCGGCGCTCGGGTCTCGGTGTGCGAGGTGGACCCCGTGCGCGGCCTCGAAGCCTACGCCGACGGGTTCGACGTGCTTCCGGCCGTGGAGGCGGCGGAGATCGGAGAGGTCTTTGTCACGGCGACGGGGAGCCGCGACGTGCTGACGTCCTCCCACTTCGAGCGCATGCGCGACGGCGCGATCCTGGCGAACGCCGGCGGGGTCGACGTCGAGATAGACGTGGACGGCCTAATGGGCGCGTCCACCGGCACCCGCGAGGTGCGGCGCAACGTCGAGGAGTTCACTTTAGGCGACGGCCGGCGGCTGCATCTAGTCGGGCGCGGAATGGTCGTGAACCTGACGGCGGGGGACGGGCATCCGGTGGAGATCATGGACCTCACCTTCGCCATCCAGGCGCTCTGCGCCTACCACCTGGCGAGCAACTACGCCTCGATGAAGAACAGGGTACACCTCCTGCCCAAAGAG
>DASQVA010000376.1:0-7694 GCA_035641035.1 Rubrobacter sp.
TACCTATGTCCCGCGCTAGGCCTTGGCGGAATCGAGGATGCTCTGCATGTCCTGGGCCGCCGCGTCGAGGGCCTCCTTGGCAGAGCTCTTGCCCAGCGCAACCTCCTGGATGGCCAGCGCCCACCGGTCCCCAAACTCCGGGTACTTGGGCGACTTGATGTAATTCCAGGCGGCGTGATCCGAAAGGATCGTCTGCCAGGTCTGGTTGTAGTCGCCCCAGTCCTTGGTGTACTCTTTCATGGTCTGGGAGTTGGCCAGAGACTGGCGCGTGGGGTTGATGTTCCCCTTAGGGATGGCCTTCTCGAGCTGTTCCTTCGTGGTCGCCCACTGCAAAAAGAGCCAGGCGGCGACGTTGTTCTTGGAGGCTGAGGACATCCCCAGCGACCACAGCCAGATGTTCCCCATCCTGCCGGCGTCGCCCTCAGGCGGCAGGTCGTAGTTGACCTTGCCGACGATCTCGCTGGCCTCGGGGTTCTCGAAGTTCTCGGACATGTGGTCCGCGTCTATAAAGAACGCCGCGTTGCCCGCCGAGAAGTGGTTCATCGCCTCGTACCAGGTAAAGGTGCCGACGTTGTTGGGCGCGTAGCTCATCACCTCAGCCCACTTCTCGGTGGCCTTGACGCCCTCAGGGCTGTTGATAGCTACCTTGCCGGAGTCGTCCACGTCCGTGGCACCGTAGCCCAGGAAAGCCGTGCTGTAGCCCGACTGGATGGTCGGGAAGGTCTTGTCGCCACGGGCGACGAAGCCGTCGACCCGCTTGCCGGCGAAGGTCTTGCCGTCGACCTCCTTTACCGCCGCGATCAGATCGTCCCACGTCTGGGGCGCCTCGATGCCTGCCTCCTGAAGTACGTCCGTGCGGGAGAAGAGCGAGTAGCCCTCTTCGTTGGCCGGGATGGACCAAAGCTTGCCCTTCCACTGGTTGACGCCCAGTGCGGCGGGGTAGAAGTCGTTGGGGTTGTAGTCCGGGCTGGTGAGCGCCGGGTTCTCTATGTACTCGTCGAGCGGCTCGATCCAACCGGGGGCGGCGAACTCCCAGTTGTTCGGCGGCCCGCACATAAAGGCGTCGTAGTTGCCCTCCCCGGTCGAGAGATCGGTCCTGAGCTTCTGGAAGAACTCCTCCTCTGGAAGCGTGTCGTACTTGAGCGTTATGCCGGTCTTCTTCTCAAAGCTGGGCAGCTCCGCGATAAACGAGTCCGCCATCGGGTGCTGGGCGAAGAGTACGTTGACCGTCTTACCCTTCTCCCTGGTCCACGAGAAATCGCCCTTGACCTTCGAAGCGCTCTGCCCGCCCGTCCGCTTCTCGGCGAAGTCCACCCCGCACCCTGCCAGGCTCAACGCCGCCGCCCCGGCTCCGACTCCCCACAAAAACTGCCGGCGGTCGATCCTGCGCCAACCCGTTCCCTCGTTCGCCACTGATGCTCCTTTCCAGGCGTCTACCGGGCAATCTCCCGACCCGCCATCACCTCTGTGGACTCCGGAGCGATCCACGAAGCCAACCTACCCCAAACAACGCGATTCGCGGTGCCGAAGGTCGATCCCGCCGCATCTCTCCCCAGTTTTCTAGCCCTGCACCCCGCGTTTCGTAACGCCAATCTCTTCTATTTATCATAAGTTATGAAATGATTCGTTGTCAATAACGAAGTATCTCCCTTTCCACACGAGAAGAGGAGGGGTGGTATAGGCTGTACAATCCCGGGTGCAGCGTTGACGTAACGTGAGAGCGGTGAGAACTATAGTCGGTTTGTCTGGAGACGGCTCCGGCGGGAGCCGCAACGAGAAGATGGTCCGGCGCCAGGGGCTGATGACCGAGTACCTGTTGGAGCGGGGATCGGCGCCGATCAAGGAGTTGGCCGAGCGGTTCGATGTCAGCCTGATCACGATTCACCGCGACCTCGACGAGCTGGAGCGCCAGGGAGTCTTGATGAAGCTGCGCGGAAGGGTCACAGCCCAGCCTTCGAGCTTTTTCGATAGCAACGTGCGTTACCGGCTGAGGGCGGCGCTGGGGGAGAAAGAGGCGCTCGCCCGGTTCGCCCTGGGGCAGATAGAGCCGGGGCAGTCGGTAATGCTCGACGAGTCGACCACCGCGCTCGTGCTGGCGGGGATGTTGCCGGAGAGAGCGCCCCTCACCGTCATCACTAACTTTTCGTTGGTCCTGGACGAGCTGGACGGGGTTCGGGGTATAGACCTGATCTTGCTCGGCGGGCAGTATCTGCCGGCGCTGGACGCCTTCGGAGGCGCGGTCTGCGAGGCCGCGCTCTCCGCTGTGCGGGCCGACGTGCTCTTCATGTCCACCTCCGCCGTCTCTGACTGCCTGGCCCTGCACCAGGACCAGGAGATCATGCGCGGCAAGCGAGCGATGATGAGATCCGCCAAGCGCCGCGTGCTCCTCGTGGATCACACCAAGTTCGATAAGGTAGCCTTGCACCGCCTCGCCCACCTGCGCGACTTCGACCTCCTAGTCACCGACTCTGGCATCGACGATTCAGCGCTGGAAGAACTGCGGGAGAACTCCATTCACTTCGAAGTGGCCCCCCTGTAGGAGTCTTAGACGCAAAGCCTGGGACGTTTAGGGGCATAGGGTGGCGGAGAATGGTAGGTACGATACCGGCTAACGCCCTGTACCAGGTCAGACCAGACAACACGCTATGCAAGGTGTGGGTTGGGTGGGGTGTGTCGGAGAAGAAGCGGAGGTCGTTAGGGACGGAGCTTTATGACACCTTTGCCGCCTGGTAGCTGGTCATCTCGCCGCCGTCCGAATACGCTGAGGAGGCCGCGCTTTAGGTCGAGATGATCCGCGACGCCGCGCGCGGCGCGGGGAGCGGCCCGGTCCGCGAGGTGCTCGAGCTCGGCAGCGGCGGCGGCAACAACGCCTCGCACATGAAGCACGCCTTCGCCATGATCCTCGTCGAGCCCGCAGACGGGATGCACCACATCAGCCGCGCGCTCAACCCCGAGTGCGAGCACGTCCCCGGTGACATGCGCACTGTCCGCCTCGGCCGTGCCTTCGACGCGATCTTCGTCCACGAGGCGGTGATGTACATGACCACAGAGGATGATCTGCGCGCGGCTCTGACGACCGTGGCTATTCACCTCGCGCCCGGAGGGGTGGCGCTGGTGGCGCCGGACGCGACGACCGAGACGTTCCGGGAGGCGACCGAGCACGGCGGCGATGAGGCGGACGGCGGGCGCGTTACCTCCAGTGGACGCTGCCGTCCAATAAGCCTGGCGGGACACCTCCTTCGAGGCGCACTACGCGTTCTTGCTGTGCGAGCCCGACGGGACGGTGCGCGCCGCCCACGACGTACACCGCGAGGGGCTATTCGGGCGCGCGACGTGGCTGGTTTGTTCGGCGAGGTAGGGCTAACCGCGTCGCTCGCGCCGCGGACGATTGAGGACGTCGAGTACGATTAGTTCGTCGCGCGGCGCGCCGTAGACGACGCGCTGTAGGCGCGCGACGCGACAACTCGACCGCACGGCGGCGGTCGAAACCGGAGCAGAAAGAGAGCCAGCCCATAACTTCTCGTTGTGTACCAGATCGCCGCACCGTCAGATCACCCGAAACGAGGTCTTCGCATACCCGTTTGACAGACATCTCGATTGGTATGACAATATTAGGGTGTGACCGAGCAGACGCGACGCACCAGGCTCAGGGACCGGGCGGCGGACCAGCTATTGGACATGGTGATCTCCGGTGGTCTTGACCCGGGGGAGCGCCTGCCACCCGAACGCGAGCTGTGCTCTAGGTTGGGGGTGAGCCGGACGGTGGTCCGGGAGGCCCTAAACCTGTTGGAGGCCCGCGGCCTTATCAGTATCGAGCATGGCCGCGGGGCGGTGGTCAGCGGTGGCGGTCCCCGGGCGGTGCGCGACACCCTCGGGCTCCTACTGCGCGTGCAACCGAAGACCCTCTGGGAGTTGTTGGAGATCCGCAGGATCCTGGAGGTTGGGGTGGCCGGCCTCGCGGCGGAGCGCTCAGGGCCGGAGGATGTGAAGGCGATGCGCCTTCAGCTGGACAGGATGCGGGATTCTATCGAGGTGCCTGAGGGGTACGTGGACTCCGACGTCGAGTTTCACGCGCTGCTGGCCCGCGGGGCCCGCAACGAGGTGCTGCTGACGATGCTCGAGCCGGTGGTGGATCTGCTGAGGGCCAGCCGGCGGGTGAGCGCTGCGCTACCTGGCCGGGCGCTGCGGGCACTCGGGGAGCACGAGGGGATACTGCGCCACGTCGTGGCTGGCGACGCAGCCGGGGCGCGGGAAGAGATGCGCGTACACCTGGCCAACACGGCGGAGGACATCGAGGCGGCCATCAGTGAAGGGGTGCTCGACGCCGGGGCGCTTCGTGAAAAGGAGGGAGTATGAAGGCTCACGAACTGCTATCCGACCTGGGGTTGCCGGGGCGCGATCTCTACGATCTGCCCGACTCTGGAAAGCGTTTCCCGGACGGGGCGCAGTACCGAGTCGAGATCCCGAGCGTCGAGGGACCGCGGGTGCTCGAAGCCGTGCTCGAGGAGGCCGAGAGGCGCGAGGTCCAGCTCCATCGCGTCTCCCAGGGATCCGGGATCATGCTCCTCACCGACGTCGAGATCCTCGAGATGTGCCAGATGGCTCGCGAGGCGGGGCTCGAGCTCTCACTCTTCGTCGGTCCGCGCGCCTCCTGGGAGACAGGAGCTACCGCCGGATCCAGCGCGGGCGGGGTGCTCGGCGCCCAACACCGCGGCCAGGACCAGCTCGCCTACGCCCTGGAGGATGTGCTGCGCGGCGTCTCTTTAGGTCTGCGCGGGGTGCTGGTCGCCGACGCGGGGCTCCTTTGGGTTCTGCGGGACCTCAAGGCGGAGGGGGAGCTGCCCGAAGACCTGGTGCTCAAGGTCTCGGTACAGCTCGCGGCTGCCAACGCGGCGGCGGTCAAGACGATGGAGAACCTTGGGGCTGGCACGTACAACGTGCCCACGGACCTGTCGCTGGCCCAGCTCGCGGCGATCCGGGCCGCAACCGAGGTGCCGCTGGATGTTTACGTGGAGGTGCCGGACGACTTCGGCGGTTTCGTGAGGCACTACGAGATACCGGACCTCGTGAGGGTTGCGTCGCCCGTGGTTGTGAAGTTCGGCCTCAGGAATGCGCCCAACATCTATCCTAGCGGGACGCACCTGGAGGCGACGGCGGTCGCCCTGGGCAGGGAGAGGGTGAGGCGCGCCCGGATCGGGCTGGACATGCTAGAGCGCTACTATCCAGAGGCCGAAGCTACTCAGAAGGGCGCCTCCTTCCCTGGCATCCCGGCGACCGCAAAGGAGAGGGCATGAAGATAACCCACGTCGACACCTTCGTCGTCGGCACCGAGTGGCGCAACCTGACCATCGTCAGGGTCCACACCGACGAGGGCCTCACGGGCCTGGGCGAGGCGCGGATGGTCAACCACACCGACGCGCTGGTCGGGTACCTGGCGGAGGCCGCCCCGCGGCACCTCATCGGGCACGACCCGTTCCACATAGAGGAGCTGGTCCGAAAGATGGGCCGCGACGACTTCTCGCGCGCCGGCGAGGTGATGAGCAGCGGCATCGCGATGTTCGAGACGGCGTGCTGGGACATCGTCGGCAAAGCACTCGAGCAGCCGGTCTACAACCTGCTCGGCGGTACCGTGCGCGACCGCGTCAAGGCTTACGCCAACGGCTGGTACAGGGTCGAGCGGACGCCGGAGGAGTTCCACGCCGCAGCGAAGAAGGTCGTTGACAGGGGCTACAGGGCTCTGAAGCTGGACCCGTTCGGACCGGGTCACTACGAGCTGGAGTACGAGGAGAAGATCAAAGCCGTCTCGCTCGTCGAGGCCGTCAGGGACGCCATAGGCCCGGAGGTCGAGATCCTGCTGGAGATGCACGGCCGCTTCTCCCCCGCTACCGCGATACAGATGGCACGGATGCTAGGACCCTACGGCCTCGGGTGGGTCGAGGAACCCGTACCGCCGGTAAACCTGAAGGCGCTCAAGAAGGCTTCGGATGGCATAGATGCGACCGTGGCTACGGGCGAGCGTATCCACCAGCGTCTGGAGTACCGCGAGGTCTTCGAGCTTCAGGCCGCGGACGTGATCCAACCGGACATAAGCCATATCGGCGGACTCCTGGAGACCAAGAAGCTCGCGTCTTGGGCCGACGCGTACTACGTCACCGTAGCCCCGCACAACGTCGGGGGCCAGATCAACACCGCCGTCGCCCTTCACCTCGCCGCCACGACGACGAACTTCCGCATCCAGGAGTACTTCAACGACTTCGCCGACCCCTGGGTCCGCGAGACGGCGCCCGGGTTGCCGGAAGTGGTCGATGGATACTTCGAGCTCCCGAAGGGACCCGGCCTCGGCGTCGAGCTGAACGACGAGGTCATAGAGGCCCATCCCAAGCAGAACGTCCACTTCAACCTCTTCGCCGAGGGGTGGGAGAGGCGTGAGGGCGCCCGTTCGGGGGCCGACCGGTGAGCGACCTCTCCGGCAAAAAGGCCCTGGTAACCGGCGCCGGCATGGGCATCGGGCAGGGCATCGCCATCGAGCTCGCCCGCCGGGGCGCCGAGGTCGCCGTCCACTACGCTCACACCGAGCCCGAGGAGACCGTCTCCGAGGTAGAGAAACTCGGTGTCAAGGCCATCGCGGTGCAAGGGGACCTGAGCAGCGTGGCCGAGTGCAAGCGGACCGTGGACGCGGCGGCCGAGGCTTTGGGCGGGCTCGACACGCTCGTTAACAACGCGGGCGTCACGAAGACGCTCGACTTCCTAGACACCGATGAGGAGACCTACGACTCCGTCTTCGACCTGAACATAAAGGGCTACTTCTTCCTGGCCCGCAGGGCGGTGCCCCTCATGATGGAGCGGGGAGGCGGGAGTATCGTGAACGTCACCTCGGTGCACGGGTTCGCCGGCTTCCCCGGCCACACGGCCTACGCGGCCACCAAGGGCGCCATCAACGCCTTTACCCGTCAGCTCGCTATCGAGCTCTCCGACCGCAAGGTCCGTGTAAACGCCGTAGGCCCCGGCATCATCGAGGTCCCCCGCTACTTCGACGACCCGAGCTATACCACGGAGTTAGGCAATACTCTAGTCCCCTGGGGCCGCGTCGGGCGCCCGAAAGACGTCGCCCCCGCGGTAGCCTTCCTCGTCTCCGACGCGGCGGACTTCGTAACTGGCCAGATCCTCTACGTGGACGGCGGCACCACAACCCGCATGGGCCTCTGGTGGGACCAGGGACAAAAGTCACAGTAACAGCCCAACGACGCGCTTGACACGGATACATATTGGTATGACAATGCTGACGGGGAAAGACTCTTGCAGAAACGAATAGACAGGGGTGACGGATGAACGAGCGTGGATCCGGCGCAAAGAGGCTCGGGAACTATAGGCTGGGGCGGCGTCAGTTTCTCGCGGGTAGTGCGCTTGCGTCCGCCGGGCTGTTGCTCGCCGGGTGCAGGCAGGAAGCGGCCCAGCAGGCGAGCCAGGGCGGCAGCGGCGGATCCGGGGGGTCCGGGGGCAACTTCCCGGACACGCCGGAGTACAATTTCGTCTTCGTCAACCACGTGACGACGAACCCGTTCTTCGTGCCGACGCAGTACGGCATCGAGGACGCGCAGGCGCTCCTGGGCACGACGTCGCAGTGGACGGGGTCCGAGGAGTCGGTCGTCCGGGATATGGTGAGCGCGATGGATTCGGCTGTCTCGGGGAACGCC
>DASQVA010000377.1:0-5970 GCA_035641035.1 Rubrobacter sp.
AGAAGAGAAGGTCGTATCTACGAACCAGAAGCGCCCCCCGGCGTGTTGTGTAAGCGGAGGGGGATCCTCTACTTCGCCGGGGAGCTTTCATCCATTATCGCCCAGAGATGTTAAGGGGTGGTGACGTTGATGTACCGGTTCTGTTACGGCGGCTTTTTCTACGAACTACTTCGCCCGCAGGGCGTTCTCCGAAGTTCGCCTTACTCGGCCCAGAGACTAGGCAACACGCACTAGTAACAAATACTGCATTGGGGGGTACGCTACCTCATGAGAATACGATACAAGCGTAGCATGAGAAACGGAGCGTAAGTGGAGCATCAGGTGTACCCCCAGAGAATGGTGAGTCAGGCCCTTTGGCCGGGGCTGCTGGCGACTCTCGTCGACTTGGCGCTGAGCTCCTGCGGAGGAGAGAAGCAGCAAGAGTCCAGGCCCCGCCCCTACCGGACCCCTACCGGAGGACGAGAAAGCCCTGCGCCCCTCATAGAAGGCGTGTTCTCGGCATGCTCTCCAAAGTTCGGCGCAGGGAGTTAGGCCGGGTGTCGTGCACGGCCCCGAGGGCTAAGCCTTCTTGGCGATGTAGTAGCTGTTGACGAAGTCGTGGGGCAGCTGCTTGACCTCCACCTCCCCGAACCCAGCCTCGTTCAGCATCTCCCTGGCTTTCTCCTCGCCCCACATCGTGCCCAAGCCCGCACCGCCCTGCGCCAGAGAGACCGTCATGCAGTGATTGGTGGAGATGGTGTACAAAAACGCCCCGAGCGGGTGGTCCATGTTGTTGTGGACGTAGCTGGAGCCCGCTATGTCCTGCATCAGGTAGACACCGTCCGCTCGGAGCGCAGCAGCGATCCCCTTGAGCACCGCCGCTGGCTTTGCCTGGTCGTGGATAGCGTCAAAGGTGGTGATCAGGTCGTAGCGGGTCTCTTCTCCGAGGGCGGCCGCGTCCCTGACCTCGAAGCGCACGTTGGTCGTGGCGTGCTCGGTGGCCTCGGCGCGGGCGCGGGAGATGGCATCCTCGGAGAAGTCATAGCCCACGAAGCGGCTGTTGGGGAACGTGCGTGCCAGGAGGTTGAGGGCACGCCCGCTGCCACAGCCTACGTCCATAACCTCGATGCCTTCCTCAAGACGCCCGGTCAGACCCGGCACCAGCGGTAGGATGGTGTCGGTCAGGGCCGCCACCACCGTCTGACCGCTGTCCTCGGCCATAACCTCGTGGAAGCGGGGAAAGCAAGAGTAGGGCAGACCGCCGCCCTTCTTGAAGCTCTCGAGGATCCCGTCCTCCACCGAGCCCATCAGCGGGATGAACTGGGCGGTGACGGCGAGGTTGTCGGGGGTGGCCGCCCTAACCAAGAAGGCGGCGTGCTCCCCGGGTAGCTGGTACGTCTCGCTTTCTGAATTGTGCTCGACGATCCTGCCCACAACCATAGCGGCCAGCCACTCGCGCACGTAGCGTTCGTTAAGGTCCGCAGCCTCGGCTATCTGCTCGCTGGTAGAGGGGGGAAGGCCCGCCATGGCGTCGAACAAGCCGGTGCGGTGACCGATGCTCGTCATCAGCGCAAGCGCCCCGTCGTTGAGGACGGCTAGCATCCTCTCGGCGAAAGCCTCCGCCCTGTGCTGGTCCAGTTCGTGTGTGGTCATGTGCTCCCTTCCGCTCCCTTACACTCGAGCCCCTCGTCGTCCTCGATCTCCCTCTGGGCACGTATCTGGCTAGGAGTGTGTAGAAAAAGGCGGAGCGGTGCATCCCACAAATGAAGTATTTAGCAGCTGAATCGCCCAAGTGCGTTGACGCGGGGTTCTCAGAAGTTAAGTTGCAGGTTCCTGCATGATCCGGTTCGCCAGTCGCCCTGTGGCCCCCCGAGATATATGCTCCTCAAGGCCAATCACAATACCTGGCAGTGGCAAATAAACATGCGTCGGGGCGCATACAGAACGCCTACTGGAGGCCCACGAAGACGATCACGAAGGGAACAGGAGCGCTGACTATCGAGCGCTCCCATATGCAACAGGGCGCGGAAGCGTAGTCTGAACAGCTGAGCGTTACTGGATTCACGCGTCGAGGTGCAAACCTCCTGTGGCCCACACGAGATCCCACAACTCCACCCAGCCTCCCTACATTCTGTGCTCGGGAGACGTGAACCTCTCAGGTGTCGTACTTATGGTCTTGCGAGGATACTTCGACCGACTATGTCCCATGGGATCCTCGCACGAAGGTGCGCTTCAATAGCTCTTGCATCCGGCTGACGTACTGGTTTGTTGACCAGCCGCATTCGGTCGTGAGTTGTTCCCAATTGCGGATCGACAGCATGGTCCACATCAGATCAACGGCTACGTCGCGGGACCACTCGGGCGCGAGCATCCCTTCACGATGGAGCGCCTCGATCGTTCGGCGGCACGATTCACGCACCGCGCTCATGCGGTCGTCCCACGCCGCGGCAGCAGCTTCATCGGTCTCACGGGCCACCAGCAGCGCCTTGGCCATCCCGTAGACCTCCGGGATATAGTTCCCCCAGAACTCGACGTACGCTTCGAGGCGCCCCACCCCGGTGGTCGCCTCTCGAAAGTGACGCCGGCGCTCTTCGAGTCCTCGGACCCCATCCACGTAATGGGTCGTCTCCACCAGCAGTTTCGCCCGCGAACCGAAGTGGTCGTACACCGCCTGCCGCGAAACACCCGCGGCTTCGGCAACGTCGCGCATGCGGACGCCCTGGCCGCGGTGCTCTTCTGTCAGCCGTCGCGTAGCCTCAAGAATACGCGTCCGGGTTTCCGATTCGCCACTTGACATGCCGTAAAGTATAGGATAAGTTTACAGTGTGTCAATTTACACAATGTAAAGTCGAAGAAGGAGAAGCGCATGGAGACGGAATACGCGCGAGAGATGAAGACGGGTGCGCCTGGGACCAAGGCGACGCTGGTTCTCGGCGGTACGGGACAGACCGGCCGCCGGGTGGCGGAGGAGCTCGCGGCGCGCGGCCTACCCATACGGGTCGGCTCCCGCTCCGGCGAGATGCCATTCGACTGGGGTGACGAAGCCACGTGGGCGCCCGCGCTGCGCGACGTGCGGACGGTTTACCTCTCCTACTACCCGGACCTCGCGGTGCCAGGAGCCGTCCAGGCCGTCCGTTCCTTCGCCGCCCTCGCGATGCAGCAGGGAATTCGGCGGCTCGTGCTCCTCTCCGGCCGCGGCGAGGAGGAGGCCCAGTGTGCCGAGCGGGCCGTGCAGGAGGTGGGCGCCGAGTGGACGATCCTGGAGCTCGAGCTTCTTCAGCCAGAACGTCAGCGAGAGCTTCTTCCTGGCGCCGATCCTCGGCGGCGAGGTAGCCCTCCCGGCCGGGGATGTGCCCGAGCCGTTTGTCGACGCCGAGGACATCGCCGACGTCGCGGTAGCAGCGCTCACGGAGGACGGGCACGCGGGCGAGCTCTACGAACTGACCGGACCCAGGCTTTTGACCTTCGCCGAGGCGGTCGGCGAGATCTCTCGCGCCGCCGGCCGCAAGGTCCGCTACGTGCCCATCTCCACGGAGGAGTTCGCCTCCGCCTTGAATCAGGGTGGGGTACCGTCGGAAGCACAGAGCCGATGATCTACCTGTTCACCAAGGTCCTGGACGGCCGCAACGCCCACCTGACCGCCGGCGTCCGTCGTGCCCTAGGTCGCGAGCCCAAGGACTTCGCCGACTACGCGCGGGACACGGCCATCACCGACGTCTGAACCGGGGCTCTTTAGGAAGCTCGGGGCCCCTCGGATGATGGACGGCTTGCTCTTCGTGTTGACCCTCTTCGCGGCCTTCGGCTGCGCGATGATGGCCGGGGTCTTCTTCGCGTTCTCCGGCTTCGTGATGAAGGCTCTCGCACGACTGCAACCGGCACAGGGCGTCGCCGCCATGCAGGCCATCAACGTGGCGGCGGTCACCCCCGCCTTCATGGCGGCACTCTTTGGAACCGCGGTGACTTGTGGCGCCCTGGCGGTGTGGGCGTCTTTCGCGTGGGACGAACCCTTTGTCCCCTACCTCTTCGTAGGCGGCGCGCTGTACCTCGGCGGCACGATACTGCTGACCGTTGCCTACCACGTGCCACGAAACGAAGCCTTGGCGAGAGTCGAACCGCACGGCGCCGACGCCGAGAGCCATTGGGTCCGCTACCTCTCGGGCTGGACCGCGTGGAACCATGTACGAGCCGGCACGGCCCTCGCCGCGGCGGTCACGCTCACGCTCGCACTCCATGCCGGCTGAGCTCCAGAGCCGAATCTCTGGCCACGACGACTCAAGGAGGCCCCCCGTGTCACAAACACTGATCGAAGCCGGGAGCCAGAAGATCACCCGCCCGACGCCCCTCGGATCGGCCGTCCGCGCCCTCACGCTGGCCTCAGCCACCCTCACCACCGGACTCGTGGCCGGCGTCTTCTACGCCTACGCAGTCTCGGTGAACCTCGGTCTGGCGGCGCAGCCGGACACCGACTACGTGGCCGCCATGCAAGCGATAAACGAGAGGATACAGAACCCTCTGTTCTTCCTGACCTTCTTCGGCGCCGTCCTATTTCTCATCTCGACGCTCGCAGCCCACTCCCCGCGGTCCCGGTCGGGCCGCTTCTGGCTCGTCGCGCTGGCCTGCGTACTCTACATTGGTGGTAGCTTCCTGCTTACGGTCTTCGTGAACGTGCCGATGAACGAGGAGCTCGCTCGCGTCGCAGCCGACGCACCCGCGGGCGAGCTGGCTAGCGCGAGGGCCGCGTACGAGGGCCCCTGGAATTTCTGGAACGGTGTGCGCGCGGTGTTCTCGATTTTGGCCTTTCTCGCTCTTGTCGGCGCCTGCCTGCTGCGGGAGGACTATAGTCCGCGGCCCGGAGATCACTCGCGATGATACCGGGCACGCCAGCCCCGATCTCTCGCCGCCGCATAGTAGCGCGTTGGCAGGGTCGGACTCCCGCGAACATACCCGCCACTCGGCGCCGGGGGCCCGTGGCGGTAGGTGCCGCGGCTTGGCGCACCGTTTCTCGTGCGCGCTGTACTCACGGATCGGATACCTCGAGTACGATCGACGCTCCCAAAGAGACTTTTCCCTCGTCTTCATGGGCAAGCACCTCAGATGGACGAAGTTGGATGATACTGAGGTGGGCGAAATGCAGGGTCAAACTGAGGAGGTCTCTATGAGGAAAGTAATCGCATCGGAGCTCGTATCGCTGGACGGCGTGATGGAGTCGCCTGAGCAGTGGCACTTCCCGTATTTCAACGACGAGATGGGAGCGTACAGCGGGGCGGCGATGGCTACGGCTGACGCCATGCTGCTGGGGCGAGTGACCTATCAAGTGTTCGCTGTGTTCCGCCCTTACCAGGGCGGCGACCAGGAGTTCGCGGACTACATCAACAATATCCCCACGTTCGTCGTCTCCACGACCCTAGACACGGTCGAGACGCGGAATCGGACGGCATGAGGGTGGTGCGGGCGCCGCTCGAGGAGATGCGCGACGATGAGAACCTCGCCGAGCGCGTCCTCGACCGCTTGAGCGGGGAGCGCGGCAGAGGCGAATGATGCTGAAAGACTTCGCGCTGGATTATCGCTCAGAGCGGCCCGCAGCCTCTCCGACCAGCTGATAGTCGCACAGCCGCACGTCCCGGAGGCCGTGGGCAAGCACCACCTCGCCAACATCCATGAGAAGATAGGGGAGTGCTCCAGCGTGCTCTAGGAGCGAGGCGGTGAGAACGTCGCCCATCGAGCAGAGCGGATCATAGCACTACACTGTGTGCGGGCGATGGGGAAGGACGGTAGGGCGTGTTGATGGACAGGGAGAGACCCAAAGCCTCTGACTCGCAAGAAACGATCCCTGAGGCGTGGATCGGCCAGCAGGTGATGCTCGAGACCACAGAAGCCCTCTCTACCGATCTGCGCGCCGCCGCCCCCGTCTACCTGGAGGACGTCAACGATAGGGGCGTGGTCGTGGTGACCAGCCACCACGACCACGGCCACGCCCACCGCAGCCACACC
>DASQVA010000378.1:0-17102 GCA_035641035.1 Rubrobacter sp.
AGGCGAAAGGCCAAGGTCCTCCCGGATGAAGAGCAGCGCACCCGAGATAATGCCCGTGTCAAAGCCGAAAAGTAGCCCACCGAGCGCAGCGACCGCCGCAGCGATGTACACGAACCTGTTGTACCCTGCTAACGAAGAGAATATTACGAAGAGCCCCCCATTCCCTCTCCCATTTGACCCGACTTTACTGACCTTTCCGTGCAAACGATTGCGTCGCTTCTTTGCCCGATAGGAGTATTCCACATCCGCGGGTGTGCCGCCCGGCGGGTTGAGAGTTTTGCGCAGCTGCGGGCTGCAGCGTCTTTAGACTGCTAAGGGAGTACGATAGGAAGCTGCTCTGGCCTCGATAGAAGGATCGCACGACACTACGTAGATCGATACGAGGTCCCGGAAACCTTCTGCGCCACCTTGTAGTAGAAGAAAAACGTAATTCTTTGTGGGCTTTCAGTCATCCCTCGCGCACCATTTCATGGATATAGCCCCTCATAAACTGCCGTATAAGCTGTAAGCTTTTCATGCATCCGTTCCACTATCTCGTACTCGAAAGTGTCCATCTTACTCGGGGTTACTCTTGATTCTGTCAGCTGCCTACCTTGTCTTAGACTGCCGGGTACCGTACATGAAACGCAGACGGAAGGAGCATCGATAAGCGGAGCAGAGGATGGAAGCAGGGAATTTGGTAGGGAACTCGACCGAATCGTCAACTTCACCGACGGGTTTTCGCCATCGTTATCCCCCTGCTCATCTTGACCATACAGGTCCCCGAGACACCGCCGGCCTTGGTGGCCCAAGAGCTTTCGAGTCGCTTACTCGCCTTGGGACCAAAGGTTTCAACCTACGTTATCAGCTTCTTGGTGGTGGCGGTCTACTGGACGGCCCACCACAGGGTCTTCAGGTCCATTAGGGGCTACGACAGGACGCTGCTGTGGCTGAACTTCATGTTCCTGATGACCATCTCGTTCCTGCCGTTAGGCGTAAGCCTCCGAGTCAATAAGGAAAGCGGGCCTGGCAGGATTCGAACCTGCGACACACGGCCCCGGAAACCGTTGCTCTATCCCCTGAGCTACAGGCCCGCGCAAGTAGGAACCGCCCAAGGATGGTACCGCAGCACCAGGGGCGCTTCAACGGACGTTTGCAATCGCTCATCCAATGTATAAACTACGCTGCACCCGATATGTACGCGGTGATCTCGGACATCCACGGCAACCTCGAGGCATTGGAGGCCGTGCTGCACGACGTACCCCGGGAGGTGGAGACCGTCTACTGCCTCGGAGACGTGATCGGCTACGGGGCCAACCCGGACGAGTGCTGCGACGTGGTGCGCACCCTGGGCATCCCCACGATCTCGGGTAACCACGACCTCGCCGTTACCGACCTTGGCACGGACCTAAACTGGTTCAATCCAACCGCCGCGGCGGCGGTTATGTGGACCCGCGAGCACCTCGGTAAAGAGAACGCCGAGTTCTTGCGCACGAGGCCACGCATGATGCAGACCAAGGAGGCCCTCTTCGTCCATGGCTCCGTGCGCGACCCGGACGAGTACATCATCAACAGGATCTCGGCGCAGGAGAATCTCTCCGTCCTGAAGCACGAGTACCCCGACATCCCGATCTGTTTTTTCGGCCATACGCACGTCAAGACCGTCACCCCCTCCCCGAACGGCGCCATGACCGGGGGACACACCCTGGACCTCACTTCGGGCGGACCGTACCTGGTGAACCCCGGGTCCGTAGGACAGCCGCGTGACGGGGACACCTTCGCCTCCTACGTCCTGAGCGACGGGGAGCGCGTGGTCTATCGCTTCGTCGACTATGATATCGAGCGGGCGCAGGCTAAGATCCGGGCCGCCGGCCTCCCCGACATGCTAGCCGACCGCTTGGCCGTCGGCCGCTAGAGGGCACGAACCGACCGGGCGTGGAACCGGAGACTCCGAAACTCTTCACTGTCGAAGAAGCGAACTCCCTTCTCCCCAGGCTCCGTGAGCTCCTGGCGGACGTCTCGCTCCACCGCGACGCCCTTCGCGAGAGGGCACCGCACCTCGAACCTATCCTGCGGGCCGCGGGCACGAACGGCGGCGGGAGGATAGGCTCCGAGTACGGCGTTGAGGCGTACAAACTCTACCTGGCGATAGAGCGCATTAGGGAGCTCGGCGTCGTCCTTAAAGACCTGGATGTTGGCTTGCTCGACTTCCCGCACCAGCGCGAGGGGCGTGTGGTCTTCCTCTGCTGGCACCCGCCCGAGGAGCGTATAGGGTACTGGCACGAGATCGAGGCCGGCTACGCCGGTCGCCAGCCCCTGTAGAAGCCTTGCGGATAGTCGTCCAACGGGTCAAAAGAGTTTCCGTCACGGTAGAAGGAGAGGTGATCTCGAGGATTGGCCAGGGCCTCCTGCTCCTCGTCGGCGTCGCCCAGGGAGACGGCGAGGCCGAGGCCGACTGGCTCGCGGCGAAGATAGCGAGCCTTAGGATTATGAGCGACGGGGAGGGGAAGATGAACCGCAGCGTCATGGATGTCGGGGGCGCGGTTTTGGTGGTCTCGCAGTTCACCCTGCTCGCCGACACGCGTAAGGGCAAGCGTCCGAGCTTTGTCGGGGCGGCCCCGCCGGGGGAGGCGGAGCGGCTCTTCGACTACTTCTGCGGACAACTGCGCGAGGCTGGTGTAGACCGCATAAAGACCGGCCGCTTCGGCGCGATGATGGAAGTCGCGCTGGTCAACGATGGGCCAGTGACGATAGTCCTGGAGAGGTAGCAAGCGACTCGCCGCCAGTCGGCAGCCTTCTGGCGCCAGCGCAGGTACCGGTAAAGGCGCAGCCACGGAGTGTCCGGCCGGATTAGGATCGTGGACGAGCGAAAGGCCTGCGACTATCCGCCCGTACCGGTGGGTGCGGTCGGGCGCTACTACCTGTTCGTCCGATCGGACGCGGTGATGTCGTCGCGCCGACCACGATCGAGGCAACGATCACGCCGTACCGTATCCCCGGCCGTCACTTACGCTCTGGCTGACGGGCAGAAATGCTGACCGTCCCACAGCGGTATATCCACCCTCGTGGCGGTAGAGCTCGCCGTCGCGCACCTCGACTATGCCGTCGGCGATGCGATCGAGAAAGTAGCGGTCGTGGGAGACGAAGACCACCGTGCCGGGGAACCGCTCCAGCTCTGCCTCCAAAATCTCCATCGAGTCTATGTCCAGATGGTTGGTCGGCTCGTCGAGGACCAGGCAGTTGGGCTCTTGCAGCATGAGCAGGAGCAGTTGTAGCCTGGTGCGCTCTCCCCCGCTGAGCGCCCCCATGGGCTCGCGTATCTGCTGGTAGCGGAAGAGGAAGTTGCCTAGCAGTTTCACCGCCTCATCCTCGTAGATCGGCTTCGCGGCGCGCACCAGGCCAAGCGGCGTCGCGTCCGGAGGCGGCTCGTGGTTCTGGGCCAGGTAGCCGACCTCTATGGACGGGCCGGCCCAGCGCTCGCCCTCCGTTGGTGGAAGGACTCCGGCGAGGACCTTCGCCAGCACGCTCTTGCCCGCGGCGTTCGCGCCGATTATGCCCAGGCGCTCGCCGCGCGTCACGGTCAGGTCCGCGCCCCTAAGGACCGGGTCACCGCCGAACGCCACGCTTACCTCCCGGAGCTCCAGCACTATCCTGCCACCGCGTACCCCGCTGCGGAGATCTAAGCCTATCTTGCGTCGTTGCAGGACCGGGCGCTCGACCTTGTCCATGCGCTCGATCTGGCGCCGCTTGTTGCGGGCCTGGCGGGCGTGCCGCTCGTCTTCCGTGACGTGGGCCCACTGCTTGAAGCGCCGGATCGCCTCCTCCAGCCGGGCTATCTCTTTTTGCTGGGTGACGTAGAGTTGCTGCCGGCGCTTGACCTCCAGCTCGCGTGCCAGCGCGTAGGCCGAGTAGTTACCGGGCCAAGACCTCACCTTCCCGTTTTCGAGTTCGGCTATCTCCCCGACCGTCTCGTCCAGTAAATAGCGGTCGTGGGAGGCGATCACCACGGCCCCATCAAAGGCCCGGATCAGGGCCTCCAGTCGCTCCCTCCGCTCCGCGTCGAGGTGGGCCTCGGGTTCGTCGAGCAGCAACACGTCTGGGCGCTGCGCCAGGCAGGAGGCCAGCACAGCCAGCTTGCGCTGCCCCCCGCTCAACTCCGCCATCGGGCGGTCCACGTCCCCTTCGCCCAGCCCGAGAGCCCGCAGGTATCCGCGCGCCTCGCCGTCGAAGCCATGCCCGCCCAGTTCCGTGAAGCGCCGTACCAGCCGCTCCTGGCGCTCCAGCACCCGCTGCATCCGGCGCAGGTCCGAGGCAACCTCGGGCGCACCGAGTTGCGCTTCGCAGGCCGAGAGCTCGCCCTCGACCTCGGTGAGCTCGGGCCTGACCGCGCGGACGACCTCCAGCGCCGTGCGGCTTTCGCCAGCGACCTGCTGGGGTAAGAAGGCGATCCGCAGCCCGCGACGTTGGATCACCTCCCCCCCGTGCACCTCCTCGAAACCCGCAAGGACGCGCAACAGCGTGGACTTACCCGCGCCGTTGCCGCCGACCAGCCCGATCCTAGCCCCCGCGTTCACCTTCATCTCCACGCCACGCAGCACGACCCGACTACCGTAGAACTTCTCCACGAACCTCAGACCGATGATGGTCACGAAAACCCCCCTCCTGTGGCGTCGTCTGTGGCTACTACCAGTCCAATAAAATCAATGATGACTTCCCTTGGCGAGCGGTGCATCACCAATTTGGACGAATTCCGGGGATTGGACACTGCCGCGAGGTACCCCGAACGATGCTCCGGCCAGGGTGGCGGGCCGGGCGCTACGGTATAACCCCGTTTCGGGGCGTTGTATGATACCTGGCGCCACGGAGAGGGGAGAACGCTTGTGACCAAGAAACAAAGGATATCGGCTCTCGGCATCGTGCTCGGCATAATCAAGATTGTCGCGGCCTCCCACGCCGCGAGCCTGCAGGGTGGTTACCGATAGTCCTCCGGTCCCAGGGACGCCGAAGTACCGCCGCTGCGGAGCTTGGCCGGACGCGTGTAGCGGGCGCTGCAAAACTTCGGGGAGACCTTCCCGTTGTTGGCCGCATCCTCTCGGAGCACACTTCGGACCTCTACAACGCGCCCAACAAGTGAGGAGTGCACCTCTATCTCTGGGCCCACGTAGCCTACGTGTACCTCTACGCCGCCGGGGTTCCGCTGATCCGTTCGCTCGTCCCGAACGTCGCGACCGTCGGCATCCTGCTGCTCGTCGCCACCATCATCTTGGGTTGACGGCAAACACTCCGCGGGTCGTCGTATCCTCGCTCGTTGGAAACATTCTAGCCGCCCCCAACCACGCCTTCGACGTACAGGGTAGCCGGGCGCGAGTAGCCCCCGCGCCGGACACGGTCCTGCAGGGCCCTCCAGCCCTCCCGAAGCCTTCGCGCGGCTGCCGAGGGCAACGACGACAACCCTTCCGGCTCGTCCTCGGCCAATACGATCTTGTCGAGGTGGCGGACGTGCTGAGGCGGCGAGACTTGCCACCTCAGGTCCGCGAGAAACCTCCCGTGCAAGGAGATGAGACGCTGCGGCGGTCCTACACCGTAGAGCTTCGCGCCTGAAGCCTCGCGCACCAGCTCGGCCTGAAGTCTCTCGTCTTCGATCTGGACCGCCGGCTCCGAGTTCACGAAGTCGCTCGTCGCAACCCGTCCGCCGCGCCGCGTCACGGCACAGAGTGCCATGAGCGCCTCTTCGGCGCTCCTCTCCCCCACGTCCAGCTCGTGCATGAGGCCAGCGGAGTAGACGAGGTCAAAGGCACCAGGCCGGAAAGGCATCTCGAAGACATCCCCGGCGGCCAGGCGTACCGGGGCGACGAGATCCGCCGCCTCCAATTGCTCCCGCGCGGCCCTGATACGCTCTTCGCCCAGGTCCACGGCGGTGACGGTGCCGCCCTCTCCGGTCCTCTGGCTGAGACCCTCGATCCAGAGCAGAGAGGAACCACCGGCGTAGAGGACGTCGAGGCCCTGAACATCTTCGAGCAGGGTGAGCTCGCGATCACACACAGAGATGAGGTCCCTTTCAAACTCGTCGCGCTCCGTCGGTAACAGCGGGTCCTCCCGGTACGATCCCCCCGTCATCGGATTCTCAATCTGCATATACAGCCTTCCGGTTCTGGGTGTCCATGCCTCTCGGTGGCAGCCAGGCCGGGCACGGCGATGTGCGCGTAGAATCGATCGAAGTATAGAGAAAGGAGGCGTGCCGCGAGCAGTTCCTCCAGCCTCAAGCACCTGCGACAGTGACCGGCATACGAAGTTCCGAGAGTACAAAAACAAAGGTGACTGCGCTCCCGCACTCCACTTACCGATTATACGCAGCAGACGAAATGGACGAGATCTTGGATGGAGAAGAGGTACCGTTCCTGCACCTCGCCACCGGCCAATGGGAGTTCGCAGGAGTGAACACGCAAGACTCTATACCGGTTCGTCTGACGAGACACGCTCTTCTGCGAACACGAGTCTGATCGGCGGGGTCATTATGGACGTGAGTGTCCAGAAACATCCAGCAACATGAGCTGCGCCTCCGCGTCGTGCCGACGGAGGGTGGCACCGAGCGGATAGGACTGACCTGACCCTAGAAGGCGCCAGAGGGGCACCCACCGCTCCCCGTTGGCTGGGTCCCTTCTCGCGGGCAGGGAGGGGGCCCTTGGCGGGTCTTGGCGCATATCCATGCGCCACCAGTAGATAGTAATGTGGCCTGTCTCGGGGATTAGGGATCGAGAGGATCAGACTGGAGGTTCCCTCCCCCTCGGCGCGCTGGGCGTCGATTCCCTAGTCCTCTCCTTGCGCACGATGTTCGATGCGCGGGTCGCCGGGAGGCTGGTGGCGAGCTACGAGCTCTGGCTCGGCGGAGATCGCTTTCGCGCCGAGGTTTCGGACGGCCGCTTCGAGATCGGGCGCGGGCCGCGGACGGGCGCGAGGCGATCATCGAGACCGTTCTCGGCACGCTGGCCAAGCTCGTCTATGAGGGCCGTCTTACGGCGATGCGCTCCGCTCAGGGGTTTTGAGTATAGAGGACGACAGGCGGGCGGTGGAGCGCTTCCTCCGCATCTTTCCCCTGCCCAAACCGACCCCAACATCTACGAGGACGTAGCCAAGCTGCATAAGTAGGCAGCAAACTCCGTGGAAGGGTCTCCGAGAGACCGCCTGATAAATCCGGATAGGCTCTACACAACTCCCCTTGCTAGCCGGGTTGCGCCGGGAGCCGCCGGAGGTGCGTAGGACGTCGGCCCCGTCGTGAGGATGATTCTCTCGACCCACCTCGTGGGGTTCCGGCCGTGTCCTCTTCGCGACCCGACGAACTCGGCGAAGCCGCGGTGGTCGTTACCGAGCGCGATGGCGCGGACGCGTTCCTCAGAAGCTTGACCTGTACGAAAGGTCGGTTATAGAACAGTCCTCTCGCACGATGCGCGAGCGTGCGACGAGACGCACGATGGCATAACGCAGATGCCAGGAGAGGCGAGGAGAAACTCCATGAACGATGAACCTCTAGCGTTGGTCGAGCGCGTGCTGCTGGGCTGGCCGGGAGTTTCGAAGAAGAGGGACGAACACGGCCCGGGAGGGGTCGGCGTCACGGGATACAGATTCGGTTCGAAGCGGATGGGGCACGTCCACGACGACGGCCCGGCCACGCGGACTTCCGGTTCCCGAGTGAGGTCCGGGACGACCTGATCCGGTCCGGCCGGGCGTTACCCTACCCCGCCTTTCTGGATAGTAGGACGACGGTGAGCTACTGTATCGAGACCCTCGCAGACGTGCCCGGGGCCGTAGAGCTCTTCCGCATGGGCAACGAGCGCGCGAACGTCGCCGCTGGCGACGGCAGCGCAAGGCGAACGCCCGCGTGAAGACGGAGACTCGCGGGTTGTGGCCCTGGTCATGGGGATCGAACAGACCGGGAGGAGCACCCTGCGTGCGATTTGGTTGAACGACTTCGGCGGACCGGAGAGGCTCGTCGCGGCGGAGGCGCCGGACCCGGTGGCCGGGGCCGGTCAGGCCTTGATTGAGGTGGCCTTCGCGAACGTCGCCTTCGCAGATACCATGTTCCGCGCGGGCGCTTTCGGGCCGTTAGAGGCGAAGCTGCCGACGATCCCGGGCAACGGTGTCGGCGGGGTGGTCGCGTCGGTCGGCGTGGGGGTCGAAAATGAGCTAGTCGGCAGGCGGGTGGTCACGAACACCGGCGGTGCGGGTGGCTACGCCGAGCGCGCGGCGGTGGATGTCGGCGGCCTGTTCTTGGTGCCTGACCACCTCGGGCTCGACAGCGTGCTGGCGTTGCTCGCGGACGGGCGCACGGCTACGATGCTGGTGCGGGCGGCCGAGTTAGGCAAGGGGGAACGGGTACTGGTCGAGGCGGCGGCGGGCGGCGTAGGCCCGTTGTTGGTCCAGCTCGCACAGGCCGCAGGAGCCACGGTCGCCGCAGCGGCCGGCGGCGCGCGCAAGGTAGAGCTTGCCCGCGGTCTGGGTGCCGAGGTAGCGGTCGACTACCGCGAGCCGGGATGGACCGCGCGGGTGCGCGAGGCCGTGGGTGGGGTGGACGTGGTCTTCGACGGGGTTGGCGGCGATATCGCCGAGTCGGCGTTCGGGCTGCTGAGGCGCGGTGGGCGGCTGCTCAGCTTCGGGATGGCCAGCGGCGAGTGGGCGGGCATTTCAACCGAGGCGGCCGCGGATCGCGGGGTGAAGGCGGTCGGGATACCACGACCGACGTCGGAGGAGACGCGCGTCTTCACCGAGAGCGCTATGGCCGAAGCAACCGCCGGCCGGCTGCGACCGGTGATCGGGCAAAGGTTCCCCTGGAGCGGGCAGCCGACGCGCACGCCGCCATCGCGGCGCGGGCCACCCTGGGCAAGACGCTGCTGGAGGTACGGTTGTGGGCCCAGTGAGGTGGATGTTGGTCGCATTCCGGCGCGGACTTGGAGCGCTTGGCCCGCCCCGCCTGAGCCGGCGCGGCCTCTAGATGGGGGAGGGATTTCGACGTCCCTGGCGCATAATCTCGTAGCGATGGCTTTCGTGCTCACATCCTTAGCCGGCGACTCTCGGTGATCCGCGTGCCCGTTGCCCTGCGGCCGCTACGCCACCGCGACTTCCGCCTACTCTGGTCGGGCCTCGCGGTCTCGCTCGTCGGCAGCGGGCTTTGGCTGGTCGCGCTGACCTGGCAGGTCATAGAGTTCGGCGGCGGCCCAGCGCAGCTCTCGCTCGTGACCGCCCTCTACAGCGTCGGTCTACTCGCGTTCGTGCTCCTCGGAGGGGTCGCCGCCGACCGGCAGCCGCAGCGCCTGGTCATGCTAGCCACCGACCTCGTCCGCGCCGCCATCCTCCTGGTCCTAGGCACGCTCTCGCTGTCAGGCGACCTGAGGATCTGGCATCTCGCCGCTGGGGGGCTGGTGATCGGCGCGGGCGAAGCTTTCTTCATCCCCTCCTACACTGCGCTCCTGCCGCGCCTGCTCCCCGAGGACGAGCTCCTCGCGGCCAACGGCCTTGGGGGGACGCTGAGGCCTCTTGCCCAGCAGGCCGCTGGACCCGCCCTGGGAGGCGTCGCGGTGGCGGCGCTCTCGCCGGGGGCCGCGATCCTCGCCGGTGGGCTGACGTACCTAGTCTCAGCGGGCTGCCTCGTGGCGATGAAGGTACGGTCGGTGCAGAGCAAGGGCGCACCCGGCGTGGCGTCGGTCTTCACCGACCTGCGCGAGGGCCTCCGCTACGTGCGGAAGACGAGCTGATTGTGGGCGACGCTCCTGTTCGCGCTGGCGCTCGTCCTGTTCATCATCGGGCCCTTGGAGGTACTCTTGCCATTCGCTATCCGCGACAACCTGGGCGGCGACACCGGCGACTACGGCCTAGCGCTCGCCGCCTTCGGGATCGGCGGGGCCGCGGGCGCTCTGGTTATCTCCTCCGGGCGGCTGCCGCGCCGCTACCTCACGGTCATGATCCTGATGTGGGGACTCGGGTCCCTGCCGTTCGCGGTCGTCGGGTTGGCGGGCGCGTTGTGGGTAGTGTGCTTGGCCCTGTCCGTCGTCGGCGCGACCTACTCCGCCGCGATGGTAATCTGGGGCACCCTGCTCCAGCGCCGGGTTCCGGATGGCTTGCGTGGCCGGGTCTCGAGCCTCGACTTCTTCGTCTCTTTGGCCCTGATGCCAGTCTCCATGACGATCGCCGGCCCGGCAGGCGCCGCCTTCGGTCTCACCGCCGTTTTCCTCGTCGCCGGTATCGTCCCCGTTCTCCTCGCCGTCGCGGCGATCCTGCTCCCCAGACTCGACCGCGACGAGCTCGCCCATCCGCTCGACCACCCGGCCACGCACGAGCTCGACGCAGCCGACCCGCCAGCACGCTAGCAGAGTAGGACGGCCTTGTGCGCCGGTCGAGCCCTGGATCGGAACAGCTGCCGCTGCACGCCACCGGGGACGTATTCTTCGGCCAGTGGTCCCCGACCAATCGAACGTCGCGGTCGTCGACGTCCAGCGCCACGAAGGCGAGCAGATGAGCACCCTCCTCGGTAGGGGCTCGAACAGCTCGATCACGAGCCTCGCCGGTCCGCGGCTCCGCTCGGTCTTCCACGTCGCTTGGGCGAAGCCGTCGAGCAACACGCCGCGCATCAGGGGGTCCTTGAGGAGCGCCTCGCGATGCTTTTCGGCGATGATGCGAATCCGGTCGGCGTGGGAGAGGAGCGCGTTGTCGAACGCGGAGAGGAATTGCGGCGGGGCGGGAGCGTCGGGGTCTGGCAAAGGAGCGCCGGGCACGTCGAACAGCTCACGACCGCGCTCGTCGCGGAAGGTGACGAGCGCGGTCGGAGTCGCTCGAAGACCTCCCCCAAGCCCCCAGGCCCGACCACGTCCGCGCGTCGGCGACGGTGGCCGGACCGAATGCCCCAAGGTACCGCACGATGAACTCGTTTGGTCCGCCCTCGCGGGCGATGCTCCGGCCCAGCCACGCTTCTGCCGCAGTCAGGACGACCGGCCCGCGGTCACTCCAGATGCCGCGGGGCGGCACGTGCACCAGCGGCAGCAGGCCGCGTACGGCGGACGCTAGCGAGGCGGGATCCCTCTCCGGTCAGCGCGGCCCGAGTAATCCGCGGAGCTTGGCGGCGGTCCGCGACCGCTCCTCCATCAGCGTCCTTCCGGTCGCCAGCACCGCGTCCACGTCCAGCCCTGCGAGGCGTTCCTTGCCATAGGTCGCGTTACGGTATACGTAGCGCTCCAGGACCGGCTGCACGAGGGGGCGCAGGGCCAGAAAGTCGCGGGTGGTGACTAGGTGCATGGTCGCGCGTATCATGGAAGCCTGTACAGCCACCGGTCGGATATCAGGCCGGACAATTCTTCGGCACAGAAGCTGTCCAGCCGCGACCACAGGCCGACATAGGGCGCGTCGGGCACCTGGGCCTGCATGCCAACTAGGCGCTTGATAGCTTCGGCCACCGCCAGTCTCGCGCGGCTCAGCAGCTACCGTTCGAGCAGTGCGCGGTTGAGGGCCCGCTGCCCCAGGACTTCGGCCGTCACCGCAGCCCGCGGAAGAATCTCCGCACGTCGCCGATCAAGAGGTCAGGTGCTTCCACGGCGGCAAAGTGGCCACCGCGATCGAACTCCGACCAGTGCACGATCGTATTGCTCTGCTCAGCGTAGCGCCGGATGGCGATGTCCTCCGCAAAGACCGCGACGCCGGTGGGCACACTGGACGGCTGCGGCCACTGGCCGGAGTGGGCGCCCTCGTAGTAGAGCCCGCCGGAAGAGCCAGCGGTGCCTGTGAGCCAGTAGAGCATCACGTTGGTGAGCAAGCGGTCGCGGTCCACCGCGTCCTCGGGCCGTTCGGTGCCGTGGGTCCACTCCTGGAACTTCTCCACGATCCAGGCCAGCTGGCCGACCGGCGAATCGGTCAGCCCGTAGGCTAAGGTCTGCGGCCGTGTGGACTGGATCTGGGCGTAGCCGAAGCCCTCGGCCATAAACTCGCCGATCCGCTCCACGCGGGCCCTCTCTGAGTCGGTGAGCTGGGCCAGCTCTGCGTCGTCTAGCGGTGGGAACGGCATGAAACCGACGGTGGCGGCGTTGACGTGGACACCGATCACATGGCCGGAATCGATCCGGCCCAGGTCCGGGGAGACCCTGGCGCCGACGTCGCCGCCCTGGGCGCCGTAACGTTCGTAGCCTAGCCGACGCATCAGCTCGGCGAAGGCGGCCGCGATGCGCTGCTCGGTCCAGCCGGTGTCGCGGGTCGGCCCAGAGAACCCGAAACCGGGGATCGACGGTATCACCAGGTGGAACGCGTCGGCCGGATCGCCGCCGTGGGCACGAGGGTCTGAGAGCGGACCGATGACGTCCAGGAACTCCACCACGGAGCCCGGCCAGCCGTGGGTAACGATCAGTGGCAGGGCGTTTGGCTCAGGAGACTGCACGTGCAGAAAGTGTAAGTTCTGGTCGTCGACGGTGGTGGTGAACTGCGGGAACTCGTTCAGCTTGGCTTCGTGCTCGCGCCAGTCGTAAACCGTGCGCCAGTATTCGGCCAGTTCCTTGAGGTATCCAAGTGGGACGCCACGGCTCCACCCGACGCCGGGCAACTCGTCGGGCCAGCGGGTGCGCGCCAGCCTGTCGTGCAGGTCTTCGAGGTCTGCCTGCGGTACGTCGACCCGGAACGGCCTGATCCCGCGGATCCCGGTACCTGGCTCGGTCGGGTAGCTCGCGTCTGACAAAGCAAACTCCTTTCTCGCAGTTTGCGTGGATAACACTTACGGAACATACTATTCCGTTCCGTACTGTAACAGAACGGAATAGTATGTTCCAGTGTAAACTTGACTCCATGGACGCAAGGGGATCCTTGCCGATGAGCGGAAGACGCGCCGAGGCGGCGCGCAACGACGGGCGGATACTCGACGCCGCGCGTGAGGTGTTCGTCGCCAACCCTGGCGCGCCGATCTCCGCTGTGGCGGAGCGGGCTGGGGTGGGCATTAGCGCGCTTTACCGCCGTTACGCGAGCAAGGAGGAGCTTCTCCGGCGACTCTGCGCCGACGGCCTGCAACTCTATATAGCCGCCGCAGAGGACGCTCTGGCCGACGAAGAGGGCGACGCCTGGTCCGCCTTCGCGGACTTCATGCGTCGCATCGTGGACGCCGACACCCATTCCCTTACGCTGCGCCTGGCGGGCACCTTCGCCCCCACCGAGGAGCTCTACCGGGACAGCGAGAAGGCACAGGAGCTCAATGTGCGTTTAATCGAGCGCACCAAGGCCGCGGGCGTACTTCGCGGGGACATCGAAGTCGATGACATCGCCCTGCTTCTCGAACAACTGGCGGCCGTCCGTATCGGGGAAGAGGAGCGGACCCACCAACTTCGTCGCCGGTACCTGGCGCTTCTGCTCGATGCCCTTTGTGCCCCGTCGGGGTCTCGGCTGCCAGGTCCGCCGCCAACCTGGGAGGAGATCGGCCAGCGCTGGGGGACCTAATTAGCGCTCTCCTGCACTATCGTAGCCCTGGTAACCGTGGTCGCATAGATCACGGCTCGAACGCCCAATACTTTGCCTTGATGTCCCACCGCGCTAAGTCCACGGCCGAGATCGCCGCCGAAACAGCGTGCCGAGCCGGGAAGAAGCCTCCCCGAAAGAGCAGTTGTTAGAGGTGCTCGCTGCGAATCGGGTTCTTGCTAAGGAGAAGCGGTTCGAAATGCCTGATCGTTCCTGTGATCGCCAGCTCGCGGCCAGTGAGCCCCGCTTCGCCGACGCCGCAGACACCTTCGTCAGTGTTCACGACCACGAAGCGAAAGTTTCGCTCTCCGCCCCACACCAGGTATGCTTCGATGTCGGTTACCTCCACGCGTACCTCTGAGTTGTGCTGACCAGCGATGGTACACGAGAGGTTTGCTTCTAGCGGCCGGCTACGAGCTCATGCAACTAGGCGGGGGCAGAACGATTCTCGCGGGCGGCGCACCGAAGGCCCGCGTGGACCCAGAAACCTCCCCAGCCGACTGGGCTCACACTCAGTACCCTGCTGGCCGAAGGGGGTGTCGCGGTGGCGCTGATGGAGGCTTCTTAGGGCGAAGAGGGCATGCCTGCTACCGTTTCCTGAGGCCGGTATAATAGCTTGCGCGTTCGCTCTCGGTCGTTTCGGGGTAGCTGCGCGGAAGGAAATATGCGGAAGGTCACGCTCGCGGACCGGTCGCGCTACCGGTTCGACAACACGATCTCGAGGGGCACTGTTGCCCTGATCGGTTGGCTTTTCGTCTTGCTCGGGGCGTTGGTATTCGCAAGTTCCCTAATAGTCTACGCGACGGGCGTAGCGCCCGAGGCCGGTGGACGTCGACTTGACTTCTTGGAGACCCTCTGGCTTAGCTTGATGCGGACCATCGACCCCGGCGGCGTGGGCGGGGACCAGGGAACTTGGCCGTTCCTGCTCTCCATGCTGGCGGTCACGGCGGGGGGCATCCTCGTCTTCAGCACCCTGATCGGGGTCATTTTCACCGGCATTGACAGCAAACTTGACGAGCTGCGCAAGGGCCGATCGTTCGTCGTGGAGAAGGGTCACACGGTAGTCTACGGGTGGTCACCCGAGGTCTTCTCGGTCGTCTCCGAGCTCGTCGCCGCTAACGAGAGCCGCCCGAGCGCCTGCATTGCCGTCCTGGCCGAGAAGGACAAGGTCGAGATGGAGGACGAGTTCCGCGATAGGGTGGGCAAGACAAAGAACACGCGCGTCGTCTGCATGACCGGAGACCCGATCGACATCGACGATCTGGAGCTGGTCAATCCTCACGAAGCCCGGTCGATCATTGTCCTTCCTCCAGAGGGAGAAGATGCCGATTCGCGGGTGATAAAGACGATCTTGACACTGACCAACAACCCGAGCCGCCGCAGAGAGCCCTACCACATCGTCTCGAGGATGCGCGAGCCCGAGAACGTGGGCGTGGCCCGGATGGTCGGGGGCGCCGAGGTCGAGCTGGTGCCGGTGGACGACCTTATCGCCCGCATCACCGCCCAAACGTGTCGTCAGTCCGGTCTCTCGGCCGTCTACACCGATCTCCTAGACTTCGGGGGCCACGAGATTCTACTTCGCCCAGGAGCCCCACCTCGTCGGGAGGACCTTTGGCGAGGCCCTCGCGGCTTACGAGAGCTGCTCGGTGATTGGGCTGCCCACGAGCAACGGCCGCATCGAGCTGAACCCGCCGGCGGACTCCGAGGTTTCCGTCGGGGACGCGCTGGTGCTCATAGCCGAGGACGACAGCACCATCTCGCTCTCCGAGAACGTCGGCTCCGAGATTGAAGCCAGCGCGATCACGAAACCCCGACCCCACCCAGAGAAACGCGAACGCACGCTTATCCTGGGCTGGAACAACCGCGCGCCGAAGATGATCGCTCAACTGGACCGCTACGTGCCCCCCGCCTCGGAGGTCACCGTGGTGGCCCCGAAGGCGGCGAACTACCGACCAGGTTCGACGGACTCGTGCACCAAACTGTGAGCTTCCGCGCTGGCAACACCACCGATCGCGGCACGCTGGACGCCCTGGAGATACCCTCCTACGATCACGTGATCCTCCTTAGCCACGCCTCCGAAGGGTCCGGCGGCGACGCCGACTCGAGGACCCTGGTGAGCCTGTTGCACCTGCGCGAGATCGCCGACCGGAGCGGCCGGTCGTTCTCCATCGTCAGCGAGATGCTCGATGACCGCAACCGCGAGCTGGCCGAGATCGCGCGCTCCGACGACTTTATAGTCAGCGACCGTTTGGTGAGCCTGATGATGTGCCAGGTCTCTGAGAACAAGGAGTATGCAGCAGTCTTCGAGGAGCTGATCGACCCCGAGGGTCCGGAACTCTACCTCAAGCCGGCGGACGAGTACGTGGAGCCCGGTTTACCGCTGAGCTTCTACACTCTCGTCGAGGCCGCCCGTAGGGGCGGCGAAATCGCGGTAGGTTACCGCGTAAAGGCGGAGGCAGGCGACCCGCGGAAATTTTACGGCGTGCATCTGAACCCGGCCAAGTCCCAGCGGATAACGATGGCAGAAGGCGACAGGATCATCGTGCTGGCCGAGTCCTAGCTCCGACACGGTCACAGGACGTCACAGACACACAGAGGGCGGTCGATGGTCTCAACTGGCGAAGAACCTCGGTGGACGCGTGAGTCCAGAAACACCTAGCCGCCTGGGGCGCGCTTTCGCGCCCTGCTGACCAAAGACAGCACCGGGCACGTAAAATTATCAGTTAGGGCGCGAAGGGAGAAGGTCATGGATCGATCGCGCGAACGTCCAGACCGCGGTTGGTAAGTTCGGGATTGCGGTTCACGGCTTGCCGCTCCAATCGATGGCGGTCAGCGTCAACACCTTGGTCACCTCCTTGACACTATCCAAAAAGCCCCTCCTTTGGGGCGTGGAGGTGTGCATCCGCCTGGCCGTAGCAGGTGGCCAGGGTGGCCCGGTAGAGGTTGAAGAAAGGGATATGCGTCGTTCCGTAAAGGAGAAGAACTCGAGGTCATTCTCAGTCACGGTCCTGTGGCACCCTTGCAGGGAGGCGAAGATCGACTCGTCCCAGCTTACGGCGGAGCCCTCGGCGCGGAAGGCGCAGATCGAGAGGACCGCCTGACGGCCTCCTGGTGCAGGGCACCCTAGGCTAGGCACAGGGCGTCTCGGCGAACCAGCGACGAGGAGCGTTGCTCAAGGTACACACCCTTCCGATAGAACACCTGAAAGAGGGCTCTATCCGGCGTAGAACCTTGCGAGAGCCCTGAGACGTGTGGTCGGCGGCTCGTCGTACCACCCTCTGTCGATGGCCGTGTCGGCCGTGAGGGCCGTCTTGACGCCTTCGAGAAAAACAAATGTGTGGGTCAAAGGCAAAGTCCTCGCGAAGCCGCAGAAGGGCGAGAGCCGCTCGTGCACCGCCCGGTGGTCAACGTACGCCACTATTAGGAAAGACGAGCCCGGGCAGTAAAAACCTGATCTCCTCCCCGGTTGCCTCTTTATCTAGTTTTATGAGGCGGTTATTAGTCGGCTTCCCCGTCTGGCATCTCGCTGCTCACTTCCTTGCTCGACACCTCGCGAGCGGCGTCTCCGACGGCCTCCTCGTAGAGGCGCTCGGCCTCCCGCTCAGCTTCTCTCTCCTCCTCGCGCCGCGCCGCCCTGACCCCCTGGCCGTAGG
>DASQVA010000379.1:0-3107 GCA_035641035.1 Rubrobacter sp.
CCCCACCAGCTGCTCCATGAGCGGCTTTATGCCGTCACGATCGAAGACGTTGGCCGCGTGGACTACCTTCGCTTTGAGCACCAGCCCCTGCGTGTCCACTAGCAGGTGGCGCTTTCTTCCCTTCACCTTCTTGCCCGGGTCCTAGCCGCGCCGCTCCCCGCCAATGCCAGTAGTTTTCACGCTCTGGCTGTCGAGGATGCCAGCGCTGGGTTGCGGGTCTCTGCCGAGGTGTACCCGTGCCCTCCTGCGTAGTGCCTCCTCGTGCAGCCGCTCCCAGGTTCCGTCGATGCGCCAGGCTCGAAAATAATGGTAGACGGTTTTCCAGGGTGGGAACTCATGCGGGAGCAAGCGCCAGCTACAGCCGCCACGCACCACGTAGAAGAAGACGGCATCGAGGATCTCGCGCAAGGGGTGCACCCGCGGGCGTCCCGGGTCTCTGGGTGTGGGGAGATGGAGCGCGATCAAGGCCCACTCGGCGTTGGAGAGGTCGGTTTGGTATGCTCTTCTCATGCTCGGTAGAGTACCGAGCTACTGCCTCACGACTCCTTTTCAGACGGTTTCTTATAGCGGCGTGCAGTGTTATTGACCCGTTATCCATTGGCGATTCGGATGCCGGTTCGAGGGTAACCCTGGGGCTGTGCGTTGTAACCGCGAAGCGCGATTTCCCGAAGGTGGGTCAACTGCAATGACTACCGCTGTAGTCTGTCTGCTGAGTGGTAGCGGGACGATACTCGAGCGTGACGAGGTTGGCGTCGAGAACTTCAGTGTCAACCAGCTCCCGGTGGATGTCGGGGAGTCCGGCGAAGACTGGCTCCCGGCCCGTACTGCCGAGTATCAGCGGGAACACGGTTAGCCGGAGTCGGTCGACCATTCTCGCCTTCAAGAGGCCCTTGACTACCGAGAGGCTGCCTATGGTACGTAGCGGGGCGTCGCTGTCGGCCTTCAGCCTCCGGATCTACTCAACTAGGTCCGCCTTGGCCAGCCGGTTGTTGTCCCAAGCCAAGGGCTCTCGCAGCGTCCTGGAGAACACTACCTTGGGCAGCTCGCTCATCCGGTCGGCGCCCTCAACGGGATGGTTATGTGCGATGGCCAAGAGCGCCTCGTAGGTGACGCGCCCCATCAGCAGGACCTGGGGCATTGCCAAATGCTCGTCCACCCAACGGCCGAGTTCGGGACCGGGGTAGCTGAAGTAAGCCGGCGCCCCTTCGCCGGAGGCGTACCCGTCGAGCGTGACGAACAGATCCGCGATGAGTTGTCCCATATCGATCCTTTCCTCCTGTCTCGAGGGGAATGTACCGGACGCTTTCGGTTTTCGGGACGCCTGGTTGGTTCTTGCGTACGCTAAGCCACGAAGCTCCCCTGCCCCGTGCACAAGACGGCCTCTCGGCATGGTACCGGGGCCATGCGAAGTTCCGAGAACCCCCTCAGCGCCGAAGTTCCGAGAATCGCCCTTCCACGCACTCGGGTGAATAGAGTGAGATGGCTGCCTCCGGTCGGGCTTGGCTAGACGGCCACGCGGGACTCAGCCTTGGACGGCCTGCTCCCGGAGCCACTCCATGGCAGCCGCGCCGGAGTTGAGGTACGAGATGTGCCCGTCATCCGGACTCAGCCACAGTTCTGCCGAGGGGCAGCGGCGCGCGAGCCACTCGCCGTGCGAGCTGGGCACGACCCTATCCCGCCCACCGTGCAGGAACAGAGTCGGGGCGCCCGCCCGGGCAGGGTCGAATCCCCACGGGGCGACGTAGGCAAGGTCGTCTATCAGTCCGTCCCGGCCTCCATGGCCGGGTTGACGACGTCTAGCACCCAGGACCACGCGCCGGAGAGCGCGGCGTGGTCCTCCGGGGTGAACATCTCCGGGTCGTACTCGGCGCCCGAAGCCTCGTACCGCTCCTTCGCCACGCGTCCCTCGGCGGCGGCGCGCAGAGACGCCGCGCCGGAGTCCGACATGCCCGCGAACCACTCAAGCCCCTCGGCGCCGAACGGGGCCAGCCCGGCCACGCTGACCGCGCGCAATACGCGTTCTGGCAGCAGTACGCCGCAAGCCAGAGCGTGCGGACCGCTACCGGAGTGTCCCATAACCGCGAACCGGTCGATGCCCAGCGCGTCGGCGACGCACGAAATGTAATCGGCCGCCGATGCCACGTCCCGGCCAGGGTAGGGGGACGATCCCCCGTATCCGGGCCGGTCGTACGACACCCAGCGGATGCCGAGCCGGCCGCGGCCGCGAAAAGGGCCCCGGGGGGCGCACCGATGCTCGGGGTGCCGTGGTGCCAGAAGACGGGGAGCCGGCCGTTCGCCCCGTCCGCGCCCGTGTCGTACACGTGTAGCGTGCAGCCGTCGCCCAGCACCAGATCGGTTTCCCTTACCACCCGCCTAGTCTAAAGGCCGTGGCCCTTTTCCCCCCCGAAGTTCGCAGAATTAGCCTTCCCCGACGTTGGGTAAATAAGGGTTGCTGTCCTGCTAGACGCACCAACGAGGTGACGATCTCGTGCAAGGGCGTCTGCTCGCAGATCGCCTCGTTCTCGTCCCGGCTTCGAGCGCGATCGAAGGTTCTCTCTTTAACCCACTGGGGCGGTCGGCCTCCTTTTAGCTACTATGCTGGTGAGACCCCGAGTCGGTCATAGGCCGCGACCTCCAGACGACTCATGCCGTGGCGTTCGGCGGCATCGGCCAGCTCCCCTGAGATATCGGGGCCCAGACTCTCCGGCGGCATGGCCCGAGCCATCCGAGACCGAGCACCGGTGTTTGGTCGAACGAAGGGCCCCCATATAGCGAGGGTAACCCCGGGGTCCTGAATGTTGACGAAGAAGGTCTGCCCGTCGGGCGAGAAACACGGACCGGCCAACTCGGAGATGTTCAACCGGTTGCTAGCGAACGCGTACACCTGTCCCTCCGGCGTGATGCCCATTATGCGGTCGCTGCCACCGCCATTCTCTGCGAACCACAGGTCGCCCCAGGGCGTCACAACGACGTTGTCCGGTTTGTGCATCTTCTTGGGCTTGGTCCCCTCGTAGAAGAGCTCGAGGGTGTTGGTGTCCGGTAAGTAACGGAAGATCTGACCGAGCCGCTCCTCGCCGCCTTCGGTGTCGTCGAACCAGAAGGCCCCG
>DASQVA010000380.1:0-4656 GCA_035641035.1 Rubrobacter sp.
GGTGGTGGCCGAGGCCAAGTCCAGGGGCGCAGACCTCATCGTCTTTCCCGAGTTGAGCCTGTCCGGCTATGCTGTGGGAGAGCTCGACGACGAGGTCCCTATCAAGGCGCGAAGCAAGCCCATCAACTATCTGGCTGAAGAGGCGGGAGAGACGGCGGTGGTCGTGGGGTTTTGTGAGGAGGGACGGGACTTCCAAACCTACAACAGCGCGGCTTACCTCGAAGGAGGGGCCCTTCTTCACCTGCACCGCAAGCTCTACTTGCCGAACTACAGGATCTACGAAGAGAGGAAGCATTACAACCCGGGACAGAGCATGAGGGCCTTCGATACTAAACTCGGCCGCATGGCCATGTTGATCTGCAACGACGCCTGGCAGCCTTTCCTACCCTTCATCGCGGTTCAGGACGGGGCTCAGGTGCTCATAATCCCCGCCGATAGCGGTTCCTACCCGTACCCCGAGCTGTTGGATACAAAGGAATACTGGCGGGATATCACCCGCTTTTACGCCCGCATGCTCGAGAGTTACGTTATATTCGTCAATCGGGTGGGAGAACAGGACAGTCTCGTTTTCTGGGGTTACTCCCACATCGTCGACCCCTGGGGGAGGGTCGTTGCGGAAGGGCCCGGACACGAAGAGGCCCTGATCACCGTAGACATAGACCTGGACCACGTCCGGCGCCGCCGTCGGGAGGTGCCCCTGGTAAAAGAGGCCCGCCTCGCCCTCCTGAGTAGGGAACTCAACCGTCTCGCTGAGGAAGGCGGCGATCTTTGATCGACAGCATATCCTTTGAGGATATAAAGTTAAACACGCCATGCACAACAAACCCGAACCTCCCGTAAGGCGACTGCACGCCGAGCTCGACGGCCGGCTGGATGGAGACCTTAGGACGGACTCTGCCTCCCGCGCCTTGTGGTCGACAGACGCCTCAATCTACCTCCGCAAGCCCGTCGGCGTGGTCGTCGCCCGCTCCGAACGGGACGTGCGGCGCGCTCTCGGGGCCGCTGCCGCGCTCGGGCTCTCCGTCACACCCCGCGGCACTGGCACGAGCCTCGCCGGACAGGCGACAGCCCCCGGGATCTCGCTCGACGTCTCCGAGATGCGAAGCGTCGGGCAGATTGACCTCGAAGGCCGCCGTTGCGAGGTCGAGCCCGGTCTCGTACAGGGCGAGTTGAACGCGATGGTGGAGCCGCACGGGCTCGTCTTCGGGGCCGACACTTCGACGTCTGACGTGGCGACACTCGGGGGCATGGTTGGGAACAACTCGGCCGGGATGCGCTCGCTGGTCTTCGGCACGACCGCCGACCAGATCCTCTCCTTGCGCTGCGTGCTTGCGAGCGGCGAGACCATCGAGCTCGCACCCCTCAGCAGGCAAGAGGCGAGAAGGCGCTCCCGTCACGCCGACGCGACTGCGAGGCTCTTGCGTGGGGCGATAGAGATCGGAGATCGGTACAGAGACGAGATAAGGCGACGGTTCCCACGCATGATTCGGCGCGTCTCTGGCTACGGCCTCGACGCCCTCGTCGACCCGGAAGTGCTGGATCTGACCCGCCTGGTGTGCGGCTCGGAGGGCACCCTCGCGGTCGTAACCCGCGCGGAGTTCCGGCTGCACCCGCTCCCCGAGGCGCGCGCCCTGGCCTCCTTCCAGTTCGATTCGCTAGCCTCGGCCGCCCGCGCCACCGTAGAGCTGCTGGAGGAAGGGCCCTCAGCCCTGGAGCTACTCGACGACGTCGCTATAGGCCGCGCCCGTCAGAACTCAGCCTACCGCGACTCGGCCCGCTTCGTGCGCGGCGAGCCGAAAGCGGTCCTGCTCGTCGAGTGGAGCGGGGCGCGTGAGGAGCTCGACGAGCGTTTCTCGAAGCTCGACGACCTCGCGGACAAGGTCGGGGCCGCCGTCGCCGTGCCGCTGCGGTCCGCGGTGGAGATGGCGCTGACGGTGAAGCTCAGGAAATCCACGCTGCCGCTCCTGCTCGGCACGGCAGAGAGGGAGAAGCCCGTGGCGTTCGTGGAGGATGCGGCGGTTCCTCCTGACAGGCTGGAGGAGTTTGTCTGGCGGTTCGAGGAGATCGTTAACCGGAACGGCACCTGGGCGTGCTTCTACGGGCACGCGAGCGTCGGGTGCTTGCACGTCCGGCCGGCCCTGGATACGTCTGACCCCGCGGGCGTCGCGAGGATGCGGCGCATCGGGGAAGAGGTTGCCGACCTCGTGGTGGATTGCGGCGGGTCCATCTCGGGGGAGCACGGGGACGGGCTCTCGCGCTCGGAGTTCCTAGGGAAGATGTACGGGCCCGAGATACTGCGCGCGTTCTCGGAGGTCAAGCGTCTCTTCGACCCGGATGGGATGCTGAACCCCGGTGTGATCCTTGACCCTGAGCCAATGGACCACCAGCTGCGCCTCGGTCCCGGTCGGAAGCGGCTCCCGATAAGTACTAACCTCTCCTTCGGGGATCAGGGGGGCTTCGCCAAGGCCGTCGAGCTGTGCAACGGCTCCGGTCTCTGCCGCAAGCGAACCGGCGGCACGATGTGCCCCTCCTACATGGTCACCCTCGACGAGCAGGACACCACCCGGGCGAGGGCAAACATGCTCCGCTCCGTCATCGAAGGTACCCTCCCGCCCGAAGAGCTCACCGGCATGAGGATGAGGGAGGTCATGGACCTCTGCGTCGGCTGCAAGGCGTGCAAGACCGAGTGCCCCTCCCGGGTTGACGTCGCCAGCATGAAGACCGAGGTCTTCTACCAGATGGGCAAGGAGCACGGTTTCTCGCTGCGTCAGAGGGCCGCCGCGCACATTCGCAAGCAACTCGCCCTCGCCTCCCTCGCCCCCTCACTCTATAACGCCGCCGCGGGCACCCGCCTGGCCCGCCGCGCCGCTGCCCTCGCCGGGATAGACCCCCGCCGCTCGTTGCCGCGGGTGGCCAAGATTACTTTCTCGAAGCGTTTCCCGCACCTGGAGCAGGGCGTGGGCCCGGCCGAGGTCGCGCTCTTCAACGACACCTGGAACGAGTATCAGAGGCCCGAGGTCGGGGAGGGGGCGGTCCGCCTCTTCGCCGCCGCCGGGGCGAGGGTCCACCTGCCCGAGGTCGTCTGCTGCGGGCGGCCGATGCTCTCTGAGGGCCTCGTGGATGCGGCGCGCAAGAACGCGAAACGAAACCTGGACCTGCTCGCGCCCCTTATCGAGCGCGACATCCCCCTGGTCGGCCTGGAGCCTAGCTGCATCCTAACCATGCGCGATGACTACAGAAAGCTCCTTCCTGATGACGAGCGCGTCGAGAAACTCGAAGGAGCGACCCGGCTCTTCGAGGAGGCGCTCCTTGAGCTTGACGCCGAGCCTCCGCTCGCGGAGGGCTCTGCCGTCCTCCTGCACGGTCACTGCCACCAGAAGGCCCTCGTTGGCACGGGGCCGACAGAGAGGACCCTGGCCCTCGCCCCCGGCACTGACGTGGAGGTTGTGGACTCGGGTTGCTGTGGGATGGCGGGGCTCTTCGGGTACGAGAAGGGACACTACGAGGTGTCGATGAAGATGGGGGAGAGAAGGCTGTTCCCGGCGGTGCGGGCAGCGTCGCCGCAAGAGCGGGTGGTCGTCGCCCCGGGGACGAGCTGCCGGGAGCAGATTCGGGACGGCACAGGCTGTCACGCGTTGCATCCGGCAGAGTACCTGGCCGGGCTACTGCCCGGCTAGCCGGCGACGCCTCGTCGTGGTGCCCGGTATGATGTGTCCGGAGTAGCAAGGCGGGGGACGGGCCATTTTGGTGCTGTGCCTCGACGCGCTCGACCGCTTGTCCGGCGGAACGCCAGCGTGGCGTCAGCGGACCCAACTGCTCGAGTGCGTGGAAGTGGTGTTCTCTGAAGTACACGATCATATATAGCTCCGCCCGGATTCATTACGTCTCCTTGCTGACCTCAAAGCTCATTCGCCGTAATACCGGGAGGGTGCATGCCAAGACGCTCCCTCCAGCTAGAATGCCTTGTGCCCGGTGGGGGTAAGCTGTATGGGGGCCCCACAGGCGGGCAGTGTACTGAGAGTGCACCTGTGAAGGGAGCAGAAGACGATGCCGATACATAAAGCTGAAGCGGCGTGGCACGGTACCTTTGCCGACGGCGAAGGCACAATGAGGTTGGGAAGCGGCGCCTTCGAAGGCGCTTACTCCTACCGCTCGCGAATGGAGGAAGGTCCGGGCACGAACCCCGAGGAGTTGCTGGGTGCGGCGCACGCTGGCTGCTTTTCGATGTCTTTGGCGCGCAGACTTTCTGCGGACGGGTATTCCCCGCAGCGCATCCACACAGAAGCTCGGGTGCGCTTCGGGCGCGCAGGGGAGGGGTATGCCATCAGCCGGATCGACCTGCGCACGGAGGCCGAGGTGCCTAAGGTCGATGAGGGACTCTTCTTGGAGAAGGCCGAGGCCGCCAAGCGCGACTGCGCGGTTTCCAAAGCGTTGGCGGGCGTGGAGATCCGTCTAGAAGCCAACCTGGTTGAGCATGCGGGATGATAACCCCTTTGACCTTGCAAGGCCGCGTCTAAAGCCTTCAAAGCCAGCCACAGGAACCCCAGTCACCCAGATGGCCGGGCTCGGGGGCACTGCCACCGAACAGGGAGGCCGGGCGGAGTTGGTCACCCTCGTTGAGGAGATCGGCTAATACTAGTAGTCGAGAACATGCCT
>DASQVA010000381.1:0-6738 GCA_035641035.1 Rubrobacter sp.
CCCGGCCCACCGTCGGCGTGGTGTTCTACCGGGCGCACTGGATGGGCGGGAACACCGCATTCGTGGACTCACTCGTCCGGGCGCTCGCGGAGGTCGGGGCGAACGCCCTGCCGGTCTACTGCTACTCGCTGCGGGCAGGCGCCGACGGGGCTGTGCCCGCGCTGGAGGTCTTGAAGGACAGGGTGGACTGCCTCGTTACGACCGTCCTCGCCGGGGGCGGCTCGAACGCCTCAGACGCGCACAAGGCGGGCTCTCCGGAGGACTGGCTGGAGTGGGAGGTCCCGGCCCTGGCAGAGCTGGGCGTGCCCGTAGTACAGGGGATCTGCACCACCACCTCGCGCGAGGCGTGGCTCGCCTCCGACGCCGGCCTCTCGCCGCTCGATACCGCCTGGCAGGTGGCCATCCCCGAGTTCGACGGTCGCGTCGTCGGCGTACCCTTCTCCTTCAAGGAGCGTCTAGCTTCCGACTCCCCGGTGGGCGCCCCGCTCACGCTGTACAAGGCAGATCCCGAGCGCACCGCCCGCCTCGCCGGGCTCGCGACCCGCTTCGCCCGCCTCGGACGCGTCCCGAACGCGGAGAAAAAGGTCGCCCTCCTGCTCTCCAACTACCCAACAAAGCACTCGCGGGTGGGGAACGCCGTCGGCCTGGATACCCCGGCGAGCGCCATCCGGCTGCTCGAAGCGCTGCGCGGGGCCGGTTACACGGTGGATGGCGCGCCGGATGAGGGCGACGACCTCATCCACTCGCTCATAGCGGCCGGCGGACACGACCTGGAGTTCCTGACCGACGACCAGCTGCGGGGCGCTACCGGAAGGCTGGACACGGGGCGCTACGCTGCGTGGTTCGCCCGGCTGCCGGAAGACCTGCGCTCGGACGTGGAAGAGCACTGGGGGCAGCCGCCAGGGGAGTTGTACGTGGACGGCGACGAGTTCGTGGTGGCGGGCCTGCGCTTCGGGAACGTCTTCGTAGGGATCCAACCGCCACGGGGGTTTGGGGAGAACCCCATCGCGATCTACCACGACCCGGACCTACCGCCGACGCACCACTACCTCGCCACGTACTGGTGGCTCATCGAGGAGTTCGGCGCGGACGCCGTCGTCCACCTCGGCAAGCACGGAACCCTCGAGTGGCTGCCCGGAAAGTCCCTCGGCCTCTCGGCCTCCTGCGCCCCGGATGCAGCGCTAAAGGACGTGCCACTCTTCTACCCGTTCGTCGTCAACGACCCCGGCGAGGGGACGCAGGCGAAGCGAAGGGCGCACGCAACGGTGGTGGACCACTTGATCCCCCCGATGACCCGCGCGGAGACCTACGACGACCTGGCGAAGCTCGAGCAACTCCTGGACGAGTATTACCAGGTGGAGACACTGGACCCCTCGAAGCTCCCGGCTATACGGGTCCGGATCTGGGAGACCCTGCGCGACGCGGAGCTCCACAGAGACCTCGGCGTCGAGGAGCAGCCCGAAGAGTTCGGCGACTTCCTCAACCACGTAGACGGATACCTCTGCGAGATTAAAGACCTACCTATTAGGAGCGGCCTCCACGTGCTCGGCGAACCACCAATCGGCGAACCCCTGCGCCACCTCGCCGCCTCTATCCTCCGGATCGGGGCTGGACAGATGTCCGGTTTGCGCCAGGCCGTGGGGGCGGTTTATGGCCTCGACGAGAGGTTCCTCTCCGAGAACGGCGGCGTCCGGGTCGAAGCGCCGGAAGTGCTCGCCGTCCGCTTCCCCGGGGTCGTGGCCACCGCTTCGGACCTGCTCGACCGGCTGGAGGAGGTGGCGCAGGCCCTGCTCCTCGGGTTGGAGACCCGCGGCTGGGACGCGGAGGCCGCCGGTAAGGTTTGTGAGGAGACCCTGGGTGTCCCGGACGTGGGGGTGGAGGGCTCGCTGCGGTTCGCGGCGACGGAGGTGGTGCCGCGACTCTTGCGGACGCCCGACGAGGTAGGGAACCTTTTGCGCGGCCTCGATGGGGGGTACGTGCCTGCGGGTCCGTCCGGGTCGCCCACGCGCGGCCTCGTCAACGTGCTGCCGACGGGGCGCAACTTCTACTCGGTGGACCCGAAGGCGTTGCCGTCGGCGCTCTCCTGGGAGGTCGGACGGGGGCTCGCGGACGACTTGGTGCGGCGGTACCTGGGGGAGGAAGGGCGGTGCCCGGAGACCGTCGGGATCGTGGTGTGGGGGACGGCGGCCATGCGGACGCAGGGCGACGACATCGCGGAGATCCTGGCTTTGCTCGGCGTTAGGCCCGTCTGGAACGAGGAGTCGCGGCGGGTTACGGGGCTCAAGGTTATCCCTGTGGAGGAGCTGGGGAGGCCGCGGGTGGACGTGACGGTCAGGATCAGCGGCTTCTTCAGGGACGCTTTCCTCAACTTGATCTCCTTGATGGACGAAGCCTTCACGACCGTAGCCAGCCTCGACGAGCCCGCCGACAAAAACTTCGTCAAAAAGCACGCCGAGGAGGAAAAACGGAACGGGGCCGACGAGCGGCGGGCGACGACGCGCATCTTCGGTTCCAAGCCCGGCGCCTACGGGGCTGGCCTCCTGCCGCTGATGGACGCGCGCAATTGGCGCACCGACGAGGATCTGGCCGAGGTCTACGCCGTTTGGGGTGGTTACGCCTACGGGATGGGCCTGGACGGCGTCGAGGCGCGGGGGGCGATGGAGGCGAACCTCAGGCGCACGGAGGTCGCGGTAAAGAACGTGGACAACCGCGAACACGACCTCTTCGACTCCGACGACTACTTTCAGTACCACGGCGGCATGATCGCCGCCGTCCGCGCCCTCACCGGCCGGGACCCCAAAGCCTTTATCGGGGACTCGGCTGACCCCTCCAGGGTGAAGACCCGCACGCTCGCGGAGGAGGCGAAGCGCGTCTTCCGCTCGCGCGTCGCCAACCCGAAGTGGATAGGGGCCATGCAGCGCCACGGCTACAAGGGCGCCTTCGAACTCTCGGCCACCGTCGACTACCTCTTCGGCTACGATGCCACCGCGGGCGTCGTCGAGGACTGGATGTACAAGGACGTTACCAAAAAGTACGTCCTGGACGAGAAGGTGCGCGACTTTATGCAAGCGTCGAACCCCTGGGCGCTGCGCGCCATCTCCGAGCGACTGCTCGAGGCTGTCGAACGCGGTCTCTGGTCCGAGCCTGACCCCCAGGACCTCGAAGCACTCAAGCGGGCATACCTGGCGAACGAGGGGATGCTGGAGGAAGGGAGCGGGTGACCAGGTCCGGTCACTGGCTGCGCGCGCGACTGGGGAGTTTCGTCGCCTTGTTCGCCCCGCCTATGGCCTGTGTCATGGCGGACACGAGTTTGTTCTTGCTGACGTTGGCCTCTTCCAACGGAGGCGGATCTTCGTGAGCGCGTACCGGCACCCTTACCCCTTCTCAGCCATCGTCGGCCAGGAGGATTTGAAGCTCGCCCTGCTCGTTAACGCCGTCTCACCCGAGGTCGGCGGGGTCCTGGTGCGCGGCGAGAAGGGGACGGCCAAGTCCACCGCCGTCCGGGGATTGGCGAGCCTGTTGCCCCCGATCCGGGTGGTGGCCGGCTGTCCGTACTCCTGCGACCCTGAGAGCCCGAACCCGGAGTGCCCCACGGGTCCGCACCCCGAGGACGCGACCGCCGAAGAGCGTCCCGTGCGGCTGGTGGAGCTTCCGGTCGGGGCGAGCACGGACAGGCTGGCGGGAACTTTGGACATCGAGAAGGCACTCTCTGAGGGGAAGAAGGCGTTCGAGCCAGGCCTGCTCGCGGCCGCGCACCGGGGCATTCTCTACGTGGACGAGGTGAACCTGCTCTCGGATCACCTCGTGGACCTCCTGCTGGACGTTGCCGCGATGGGCGTAAACCACGTCGAGCGCGAGGGCGTGAGCGTTAGTCATCCTTCGCGCTTTATCCTCGTAGGCACGATGAACCCCGAGGAGGGCGAGCTCCGCCCGCAACTCCTCGACCGCTTCGGTGTCACCGTCGAGATCTCCGGAAACCCAGACCCCGCGGAGCGCGTCGAGGTCGTCCGCCGGCGCCTGCACTACGAGGCCGACCCGGAAGGGTTCGATGCCGAGTGGTCCGCCGCCGATGGGGAGTTGGCGGTCTCCGTGCAGGCGGCGCGCGGTCGTCTGCCGGGGGTACGGTTGGAAGAGGAAACGCTCTTCGGGATCTCCAGCCTCTGCGCCGGGCTCGGCGTCGACGGCCTACGCGGCGACCTCGTTACCGCGAAGACCGCCCGGGCCCTGGCTGCCTGGGAGACCCGCGACGTGGTGCTCCTCGACGACGTGAAGCGCGCCGTCCTGCTCGCCCTCTCCCACCGCCGTCGGCGCGGTCCCTTCGAACAACCCGGCCTCGACCCCGAGGAGCTGGAGAACGCCCTCTCCGAGATGGACGGCCCCGAGCCCCCCGACGACCCGGACGGGGGCGCGCCGCCTGAAGGGAGAAGCGAGGGGGGTGGCGAGCCTTCAGGGGGCAAGCCCGACAGGGAACCTTCGGAGGCGCGGGCTGGCTCAGGGGAGCGCAGCCACGCCTCCACGGAACCGTTCGAGCCTGTGCGGCTCGAGGCGCCGAAGAAGGGGCGTGGCGGTCCGCTGGGGCGACGGAGCAGGGTCGTTGGCGAGACGGGGCAGCCGGTCGGGAGCACGCAAAGCGGGAGGAGACCGTGGGACGTTGCGCTGGCAGCGACGGTCCGGGCTGCGGCGCCCTACCAGAGGTCTCGGGGGCGTAGTGGCCCCGGTCTCGTCGTGTGTCCGGGGGATCTGCGGGAGAACGTGCGGGAGGGGAGGGAAGGGAACCTGATCCTCTTCCTCGTGGACGCCAGCGGCTCGATGGCCGCGAAGAGGCGCATGTCGGCCGTCAAGGGCGCCGTCCTGTCGCTGTTGAACGACGCCTACCAGCGCCGCGACAAGATCGTCCTGATCTCCTTCCGCGGCGAGGGCGCCAGGGTGCTCCTCCCCCCGACCTCCAGCGTGGAGCTGGCCGTCTCGCGCCTCGAAGAGCTACCAACTGGGGGCCGCACCCCCCTCGCGGCGGGCATCGAGAAGGCCGCCGAGGTGCTAAAACGGGAGGGGCGGCGCGACCGCGACCGCAGGCCCCTCGTCGTCGTCCTCACCGACGGGCGGGCGACGGCGGGACCGGACCCGCGTGCGGCCGCCGCGGGGCTGCGCTCACTCGGGGCTGCGTCGTTCGTGGTGGATACAGAGGAAGGGTACGTGCGCCTGGGGATGGCGGGTGGGTTGGCACGGGCGATGGGGGCAAGGTGCCTGCGCTTGGAGGAGCTGCGGGCCGAGTCGCTGGTGGATCTCGTGGAGAGAAGGAGGGTGGCGTGAGCGAGGCGGGCGAGGCCAGGGGCGAAGTCAAGGGCGAGGCAAGGGAACCGCGGGAGCGGCGACTGAGGAAGAGGTCCAACCGCGAGCGGCCGCTGCTCGTGGTCAACACCGGCCATGGCAAGGGCAAGTCCACCGCCTCCTTTGGTCTCATGCTGCGGGGCTGGGCGCGCGGCTACAGGATAGGCGTCTACCAGTTCGTCAAGAGCGGCAAGTGGAAGGTCGGGGAACACGAGGCCGCCCTGAAACTCGGAAATATAGACTGGTTCAAGATGGGCGACGGCTGGACGTGGACCTCCAAAGACCTCGTCGAGAGCGCGGACAAGGCCCGCGAAGGCTGGGAAGAGGTCAAGCGGCGCCTCGCCGACGAGACCTACGACATGCTCCTGCTCGACGAGTTCACCTACCCCATGAAGTTCGGTTGGGTGGATACGGCCGAGGTCGTCGAGGTCCTTAAGAACCGTCCCGGCTTCCAGCACGTCGTTATCACCGGGCGCGACGCCCCGCCGGAGCTTGTCGAGATCTCCGACCTCGTCAGCGAGGTAAACAAGGTGAAGCACCCCTTCGACGAGGGCTACAGGGGGCAGAAGGGGATCGAGTGGTAGAAGCTCCTCCCCGCATAGTGGTCGCCGGCACCCACTCCGGCGCCGGCAAGACCACCGTCGCCTCGGGCCTCATGGTCGCGTTCACCGCGAGGGGCCACCGCGTCGCCCCCTTCAAGGTAGGCCCGGACTTTATAGACCCCTCGTACCACACCCTCGCCGCCGGGCGGCCCGGCCGCAACCTCGACGCGTTCCTCTCGGGTCCCGAGCTTATCGGCCCGCTCTTCGCCCACGGCGCGCGCGGCGCCGACGTCGCGGTCGTCGAGGGCGTGATGGGCCTCTTCGACGGTAAGAGCGGCGGCGGGGAACTGGCCTCGACCGCCCACGTGGCCAAACTCCTCGACGCGCCGGTCGTGCTCGTCGTCGACGCGCGGGCGATGGCCCGCTCGGTGGCCGCGATGGTCCACGGCTACTCGACCTTCGACCCAAAGGTGCGCGTCGCGGGCGTCGTCCTAAACCGCGTCGGCTCCGCCATCCATGAGAAGATGCTCCGCGAGGCCTTGGAACCGCTCTGCATCCCCGTCCTCGGCGTCCTGCGGCGCGATACAGCTATAAGCGCCCCTGACAGGCACCTCGGCCTCGTTCCCGCCGTCGAACGGCGCGAGGAGGCCATCCGTTCTCTCGATGCTCTGGGAACCGTGGTCTCCCGCTCCCTCGACCTCGAAGGCATCCTGCGCCTCGCCCGCTCCGCCGGTCCGCTCGACGTGCGGCCCTGGAGCCCAGAGGCACTTGAGGAGGAGCGGACGCAGGGTGTCCGCGTCGCCGTTGCCGCCGGGCCCTCGTTCAGCTTCCTGTACCGCGAGAACTTGGAGCTGTTGGAGGAAGCGGG